>JAEYTU010000542.1 GCA_023433825.1 Planctomycetota bacterium | reverse complement strand
TCTGTACGTGACCGACGAAGGTGACGTCGCGGACGTCATCGCGGCGCAGCGCGAGCGAATCGTGCAGGTCCATCTCGAAGACATGCGCCGCGGGGTCCACGAGCACCTCGTGCCCGGCGACGGCGAGGTCGACTTCGGCGCCGTTCGTGCGGCTCTGCATGCGGCGGCTTACGGCGGCGCCGTCTGCTTCGAGTTGTCGCGCAGCAGCCACATGGCGCCCGAGGCCGTGCGTCGTTGTCGCGAGACCTGGGTCCGGGCGGATCCGGCGCACGCGTAGCGCGAAGACCGTGGGCTGCGGCTCGATCGCGGGCCGCGATGGATCGGGGTCCGGACGACACGTATCGTCCGCGCCGGTCAGGAACCTCCGGAGGCGGTCCACGGCGCGCAGCCGCATCGGCCGCGAAGACCATGAGGCAGTGCCCAACCATCGCCGGTGACCTGCGACCACTGATCGTGCAGTGCATCGATCCGTGCTCGTGCCTGACGAGGCAATCCGAGCACTACCACAAGTGCCATCGCTGCCTGTATCGCGGACAGAGCATCGAGTTCGCGCTCGAGCCGCGGCAGGTCATTCCGATGGCAGAGACGTCGGCGGACGTTCCCGGGGTGCCGACGCTCGGGACGAAGAAGCCGCGCACGGGGAAACGGAAGGTTCCCGCGGCGGCGCCGCGCGTGGCGGCGGAGCAGACCGAGCAGACGGCGCAAGCCAGCGGGTAGCGCCAACGGTCGCCGGCGGTGACGCCGGCGTTCCGGCGCGCGCGCCGCTCAGCGGAACTTGCCGAGCAGATCCTGCAGTTCGCGCAGCGCGGTCGCGAAGTCCCGCTCCAGCGCGTCGACGACGGTCGCGAGGCCGTCGACCTGCTGTCGACGCGTCGCGACCTGGATCGTGTCGCAGTGGTTCTGAACGGCGGTCGCGCCGAGGTTGCCGGCGGAGCCCTTCAGCGAGTGTGCGGCGCGCTCCATCTGATGGAGGTCGCCGGCAGCGAGACCACCGACGATCGACCGGAGCTTCTCCGGTCCGTCGGCGACGAACATCGTGATCAGGTCGACGAGGAGCTCGGGGTCCCCGTCCTCCGACAGAGCCAACAGCTCGTCGATCACGCCCATGTCGATGACTTGTGCCACGCGTTTTCCTTCGGTCGGAGGTCGTGGCAAGCCCTATCGGACGGGGATCACCGCCGGCTTGACGGCGGGACGCCGCCGTTCGCTACGCGAGCGCGGCGGCGCGGATCTGGTCGTCGGTCAACATTCGCTTGCTGCCCTTGCCCGCCTGCAGGACGCGCTCGACGCGCGCGTCGGTCGCCTCGATGCCGAGGCGGTCGAGGACGAAGACGACGTTCGACTTCCCGCTCATCGGACCGACACGAATGCTCTGGGCGAGGCCGACGATGTGGGCCGGCACGCCGCTGTAGACGGCGTCGGCGAGTTCGACGTCGCCCTTCTTGAACGCCTTGATGACGGCGGCGGCGTGGACACCCGTGCCGGTCTCGAACGCGTCCTCCCCGAACACGGGGTAGTTGTGCGGGATCGCGACGTCGACCGCGTCTGCTGCCTTGCGGACGTACTCCGGCAGCTTGCGCAGGTCGTTGTCGATCCAGCCCAGCAGCTTGCAGTTGACCAGCAACAGGTCCATCGGCGCGTTGCCCGCGCGTTCGCCGATGCCGAGTGCGGTGCCGTGGATCCGACGCGCACCGGCTTCGACGGCGGCGAGGCAGTTGGCGATCGCCAGGTCGCGGTCGCGGTGTCCGTGCCAGTCGATCGTGATCGTCGGGTCGAACCGCTTCGCGAGATCGTGGACGAACTGCACCACGGCCCGCGTCCCGGCCGGCGTCGCGTGACCGACCGTGTCGCAGACGCACAGTCGTCGCGCGCCGAGTTCCATCGCCAGCGTGTAGAGGGAACGCAGTGTCTCGGGTCGCGCGCGTGTCGTGTCCTCGGTCACGTACATGACCGGCAACTGCTCGTCGCGGGCGAACGTCAACGCCTCGCGCGTGTGTTCGAGCATCCGATCGAGCGTCCAGTCCTCGGCGTACTGCCGAATGCTGCTGCTGCCGATGAACGCCGACACCTCGATCGGGATGCCGGAGCGCTGCGTGATCTCGACGACCGGACGGATGTCGGAGACGACCGTGCGGCAGGCGACGTTCGGGCGGATCCGGAGGCCAGCGCGGCCGATCTCGGTCGCGAGTCGCAGGATGTCCTCACGCGGGCGCCCACCAGCTCCGGGCAGTCCGAGATTCACCGACTGGATGCCGAGCTGGTCCATCAAGTGAACGAGTTCGATCTTGCGATCGAGATCCGGGTCGGCGACCGAGGGCGATTGCAGTCCGTCGCGCAGCGTCTCGTCGTCGAACTCCAACGGATGCGTCGGGCGAAACGGCGTCTCGGTGCGATTCCAGTCGTGGATCAGGTCTTCGATGGCCCTCATGCAGCCATCTTACGGACCGGCGCGGCTCTCGCGCGCTCGTCGGATCCACGTCATCATCCCGCCGCCATGATCGTCATGAAGTTCGGCGGCACGTCGGTCGGCAGTGCCGCTGCGATCCGCCAAGTCCAGGAGATCGTCGCGATGCAGCGCGATCGCCGACCGATCGTCGTCGTGTCCGCGCACGCCGGTGTGACCGACTCGCTGCTCGAACTCGGCCGTCGCGCGGCCACGGCCGGCAAGACCGACACGAAGGCGATCGAGCAACGCCACCGAGAGATCCTGCGCGAGCTCGAACTGCCCGACGATCTGCTCGATCCGCTGTTGAAAGACCTCCGCGACCTGGTTCGCGGGATGAAGCTGGTCGGCGAAGCCAGCCCGCGCGTGATGGACCATCTCGCATCGTTCGGCGAACGATGCTCGTCGCGCACCGTGGCCGCGTACTTCACGCGACAAGGCCTTCCCGCGACGGCGGTCGACGCCGGCGAGGCCGGGCTGCGCACCGACTCGAACTTCGGCCGCGCGAAGCCGCAGCCGGACGACGGTCGACTCGCGCGGTCGCTCGGCGCGGTGAACGGTGTGCCCGTCGTCACCGGGTTCATCGGGATGGACGAGCGGGGGAACGTCACGACGCTCGGTCGCAACGGCTCCGACTACTCGGCGGCATGGATCGGCAACGCCGTCGGAGCCGAGGAGATCCAGATCTGGAAGGACGTCGACGCCGTGATGACTGCCGATCCGCGGATCGTCAAGACCGCGCGGCCGATCCCGACGATGAGCTTCGCCGAGGCGAGCGAACTGTCGTTCTACGGAAGCAAGGTGCTGCACCCGGCGACGATCCTGCCGGCGATGGACAAGTCGATCCCGGTGCGCGTGCTGAACACGATGCGACCCGAGAGCCCGGGCACGCGGATCCTGCCGAACTACGAAGAACCGGGCGTCGTCGTGCGCGCGGTCGTCGCGAAGCGCGGCGTTCATCTGATCAGCCTGATCTCGCCGCGGATGCTCGAACAGCACGGGTTCCTGGCGCGGGTCTTCGGAACCGCCGATCGCCACGAGATCGACGTCGACCTCGTCGCGACCTCCGAGGTCTCGATCTCGATGACGACCGACCGCGCGGACAACCTCGTCGCGTTCGCCGAAGAGCTGTCGAAGGTCGGCAAGGTCAACGTCGAGAGTGGTCTCGCGCTGGTCTGCGTCGTCGGCCAAGGAATGGCAAAGGCTTCCGACGTGGCGGCGCAGGTGTTGACGACGTTGGCCGAGTGCGGCGTCGCGGTACGCGCGATCAGCCAGGGAGCGATCAAGGTCAACATCGCCCTCGTCCTCCAGCAGCCGGACGTCGAGCGTGCGGTGATCGCGCTCCACGACCGCTTCTTCCCGCGCATCCCGCTCGGCTCCGACCCGAGGGGCTGAGAGGCCGTGGGGGCGGAGCGGTTGTGAACGCATCGAGGCGACGGGCCCGCGGCGTCCGGCCATCGCGCGCCCGCGCCGCCGCCCGGCGCCCGCGTTCGTCAGTTCGACTCGAGGTCGCGGAAGAACGTGCCTGTGTCGTCGAGTCGCTGCAGGTACAGGTGCCAGTCGAGCTTCTCGTCCGGGACGATCGCGCGGTCGTCGTTGGCACCGAACAACTGGTTGACGACCCAGTCCTGCAGGTAGGCCTCGCCGGTCATCTCGCGGCCTTCGAGGACCGGCTCGATGTGCAGCAGCTCGGCGCGACGCAGGCGCCCGTGCGGCAAGAGCAATCGGCGGTTGCGGATCAGGTCGGCCTCGTCGGTGCTGACCAACCGCAGCAACTCGACGGCGTCGGCGTGCGCGTTGCCCTCGTACAACTCCTGGAACAACAGGTGCACGACGATCATCAGCTCCTGGTCGCTCAGCACATGCTGTTGCTGCAGCCGGAGCGCCGGGAAGTCGGCCGCCTTCGGGCTGGCGGCGATGCGCGCACGGACACGCGCCCAGAACGAGTCGATGCGGCGCGTGATCCCGCGCCCGGGCGTGACGTCGCTGACGTGCACGCGATCCCACCGATCCTGGCTGAAGATCCTCTCGCTGCGAAGCTTGTAGAGGTTGTGCAGGATCCGAAGGTCCATCAGGTACTCGCGGTTGCTGCCGTAGCTGTCGGCACCACCGCGGCGCATGTCCTCTGGCACGAAACCCGCCGCTTCCTCGCGGAGCGCTTCCATCGCGGTGTCCGAGATTCGGTAGCGCGCTTCGAGCAAGTCGGTGGCGCGGTCGTCGTCCTCGGCGACCTCGATCAGGCCGCTCGCGCGGAGCGGCGCCGATTCGTGCAGGTGTTTCATCCCCGACAACACTTCGAACGACGTCTCGAACACGGCGGCCAGCAGCAGACGACCTTCGAGCTCGGGCTCCTCGGCGCGCACGTGTCGTTGCAGCAGCGTCGCGAGGATCTGGAAGTCGACCGGCGCGAACTTGAACTCGCGCATCGTCGTGCTGAGCGGACCACGGAAGCGGTAGGCGGAGAGATCGCGTGCGAGCGCAGCGACCTTGCTCTTCGACTGCCTGCGGAGTCGCGTACGCAACTCGCGGCCGAGCTGAGGATCCGTCATCTTCGTGCGGATGCGCTGCAGGTCGTCGCAGAGGTCGAGCAACTTCTTCAGTGCCGAGCCACGCTTCGTCGTTTTCATAAGTACTTGTCTTTTCTTGGCTAAGCTGAATGCCGAGCAGAGTGCTCCACCTCTTATCCACGGGTTCTGAACCGTTCAAGCCACCCCCGATCCGGGGGGCGTACGGGTTCTCGGACGCCCTCTCGGAAGCCGTTGGCCGGCAACGACCGACGCACGGCAGCGCCCGTCGAGCAAATGCGAAATCGTGGAGTTTTTCCCGCCTCGCGCCGGGGGGTGCTCCGCATGGCTGAGCAGGCCCCGGTCCGGTTCCCGGTCGCCCGCGGGGTGCTGACGGGGCTGCTGCAGTCACTGCCGGCGATGGTCGTGGCCGTCGTGACGTTCCAACTGATCCGGACGCATCTGCTGGAGCGGTACCTCGTGCCGAGCGCCAGCATGGAACCGACGTTGCATGGCGACCCGACGGAGGGCGACCTCGTGTTGGTCGACAAGACCAGCTACTGGCGGCGCGAGCCGAAGCCGTTCGACCTCGTCGTCGTACGGAGCGACCACGATCCCCTCGCGTCGTTCCTCGTGAAGCGTGCTGTCGTGATCGGTCCGGCATGGTTGCAGATCGACCAGGGCGACCTGTTCGTCGGTCCGACGGAGCAGCAGCTCGCCCGTGTGGTCAAAGACCCTGTGGCTCGCCGCGACCATTTGGTCCCGCACTATTTCTTCCCGAATCCAAACGTCGAGCCCGAGCTTCCGGTCGACCGCTACTTCTTCGAACGTCCGTCGCACTGGCGCGCCGATGCGGACGGGATCGAACTGCGCGCGGGTGCTGCCGACCTCGAAGGTCTCGCGCGCGCGCTGACGCCGTCGTCGCGACGTCGGGTGCAGCGCGAGGACGGCGCCGGCGCACCGCCGTTCGGACATCTCGGCACGCGCGAAGCCGTGACGACGTCGTTCCTCGACTGTCGCGGTCGCCGGATCGGCCGCGATCACGTGCACCCGGACATCGCCGTCGAGATCGACGCGACGCTCGGCGACGACTGCACCGGTATCCAACTCGTGCTCGAACACCAGGGCGTGTGTCGCTCGGTCGGGATCGGCAGCGACGGCGGCGTCGAACTCCGTCGCGACGGCGTGACCGTGCAGGCCTACCGCGCGACACCCGAGGCACTGCCGCGTCGTGTCACGGCGACGTTCGGTCACCTCGACGGAATGCTGTTCCTCGTCGTCGACGACGCGCTGGTCTTTCACCGTCACGAAGGGATCCCAGCGAACGGACTGCCGCCGGACGGCTCGATCGTCTCGCGGCGCCGGAACCTGCTGCACGTGGCCGCTGCCGGCGGGACGGCGCGGCTGCATCGGGTCGCCGCGCTGCACGACCTCTTCCACGAACGCCGCGAGGCGCCATTCCGACGTCAACCGCCGACGTTCGTCGAGTCGGGACAGGTCTATCTGCTCGGTGACAACACGTTCGACAGTCGCGACTCACGCACGTACGGCCCGTTCCCGCTCGCGGACGTCGTCGGCCGGCCGTGGTTGGTGCTCGCGCCCCGCGAACGGATCCGATCGCTCGTGCCGTGACCGAGTCGAGCGACTCCGGTCGGCAGGTCGTCTGGCTCGCAACGATCACGTACACGGCGCTTGCCGCGATCGGCTCCACGTGGCTCTGGTGGCGTGGACGACTTCTGGACGATGCCGGCTGGTGGTTCGGGGACGCAGGTCCGCTCCGTTCGACACTCGAAGGGCTGCTGATCGGCCTTTCGATCACTGCGGTGTTCCGACTGATCGAACCGCTCCCGGTGTTCTCGCGATTGCAGGCGGCGCTCGCCGAACTGCTCGGACCGATGACTCGATGGCAATGTCTGCACCTCGCCGTGATGTCGGGTCTGGCCGAGGAATTGTCGTTTCGCTTCGCGCTTCAGGACGTCGTCGGGGTGTGGATCGCGGTGACGATCTTCGCCGCGCTGCATATCGGGCCCGGAGTCCTGCTGCTCTGGATGCCGGTGGCGTTCGCCGTCGGACTTCTGTTCGCAGTCCTCGTCGAGCGCCGTCACGG
>JAEYTU010000512.1 GCA_023433825.1 Planctomycetota bacterium | reverse complement strand
TTCGCCAGCACGATCGCGATACTGGCGCTGAACGCCAGGATGCCGAGCACGGTCAGCACGAACGGCCGCGTCGCGCGCATCAGCTCGCCACCGACGCGGCGACGACGCGATTCGTGTCGGAAGATCTGCACGTTCAGGGCGCCTTACGCAGCGTCGCGACGTGAAGCTCGGCCAGTTGGTCGGCCGCGACCTCGCTCGGGGCTTCACACATCAGATCGGTCGCACTCGCGGTCTTCGGGAACGCGATCACGTCGCGGATCGACTCGGCGCCGAGCGCCAGCGTGACCGTGCGGTCGACACCGAGCGCGATCCCGCCGTGCGGCGGCGCCCCGTGGCGGAACGCGTCGAGCAGGAATCCGAATTTCGCGCGCTGTTCTTCGGGGCCGATCCCGAGGAACTGGAACACCCGCGCCTGAAGGTCCGGACGGTGGATCCGGATGCTTCCGGAGCCGAGCTCCCAGCCGTTCATGACGATGTCGTAGGCCCGCGACCGGATCCGCTCGGTGTCGACGCCGAAGTCCTGGATGTTCCAGTCGACCGGCGCCGTGAACGGATGGTGCGCCGAGTCGAAGCGCTGCTTGTCCTCGTTCCACTCGAACATCGGGAAGTTCAGCACCCATGCGAATCGGAACTGCTTCGGGTCGCGCAGGCCGAGCATCGAGCCGACCTTCAGTCGCAACTCACCGAGCGCCTTGTGGACGACCTTCGGCTTGTCGGCGACGAACAGCAGAAGGTCGCCGAGCTTGCCCCCCATCGCCGTCGTCAGCTCCGCACCTGCCTCGCCGGCATAGAACTTCGCGATGCTGCCGGTCAGCCCTTCGGGCGTGACCTTCGCCCAACCGAGGCCCTTCGCGCCGTGTCCACCGACGAACGCCGTCAGCGCGTCGATGTCCTTCCGCGAGAACTTGTCGGCGTTCGGCACGCAGAGTCCCTTGACGACCCCGCCCGCTGCGACCGTGTCGGCGAACACCTTGAAGCCGCTCGAGGCGACGACGGTCGTCACGTCCTTCAGCTCGATGCCGAACCGCAGGTCCGGCTTGTCGGAGCCGAAACGCTGGATCGCGTCGAAATAGTCGAGGCGCGGGAACGGCGTCACGAGATCGACGCCGAAGCCCTCGCGGAACGATTGCACGACCATTCCCTCGACGATGTCGAGGACGTCCTTCTCCTCGACGAACGACATCTCGATGTCGATCTGCGTGAACTCCGGCTGCCGATCGGCTCGGAGATCCTCGTCGCGGAAGCAGCGCGCGATCTGGTAGTAGCGATCGAGCCCACCGACCATCAGCAACTGCTTGAAGATCTGCGGGCTCTGCGGGAGCGCATAGAACTTGCCGGCGTGCACGCGGCTCGGAACGAGGTAGTCGCGCGCACCCTCGGGCGTGCTCTTCGTCAGGATCGGCGTCTCGACGTCGACGAACTGATGGCTCGCCAGGTAGTTGCGGACCGACGTGACGAACTTCGCGCGCAGTTCCAGCG
This sequence comes from Planctomycetota bacterium, assembly GCA_023433825.1. Lineage (GTDB taxonomy): Bacteria > Planctomycetota > UBA1135 > UBA1135 > UBA2386 > JAEYTU01. Next base: position 3,887 of record JAEYTU010000512.1, on the reverse strand, counting down.
CGCGGGTCATCGGCCGCCGCCGCAGGTCGAGGTAGCGCCACTTCATCCGCAGTTCTTCGCTGGCCTCGACGTCGTCGAGGACCTCGATCGGCGGCGGCTCGGCCTCGTTCAGCACGACGACGTCGGTGGCGACGACCTCGATCGCGCCGGTCTTGCGGTTCGGGTTGACGTTGCCTTCGCCGCGCGGCTGCACGGTGCCGGTGACCGACAGCACGTCTTCGGCACCGAGTCGGATCGTCCGTTCGAGGAGGCCGGCGGTCGATCCGCGCTGCTCGTCGACGACGACCTGCGTGACGCCGTAGCGGTCGCGAAGGTCGACGAACAGGATCTGGCCGTGATGGCGGTGATTCTCGATCCAGCCGTTCAACGTCACGGTCCGCCCGATCGCGGAAGCCGTCAGTTCGCCGCACGTGTGCGTGCGTTGCCAACTCGCCATACCTGCACTCGTCTCCAAGAAGGGGCGTGGTTTGTAGCCACGTGCTTGCACACGGGCAAAGGCTTGTGACGTCGACGCAGCCGCCGTTAGCGTCCGCGCATGACGGTCCCCGAGGCGACTGGTGCGCGTGCGACGCTGCAGTCCGCGACCGCGGGAGACGGAAGCGCCTTCGCGATCGCCGGCGTCCTCGACGCCGACGGCGCCGCGAGCTTGTGGGACCCGGCGATCGCGGCGATCGACGCGGCGGCCGGCGACGGAACGAGCGCCGTCGTCGTCGACGCGAGCGGCGTCGAGTGGTGCGACGGGACCGGCATCGCGCTGCTGGTTGAACTCGACCGACGGACCGTCGCGCGTGGCGGCACGTTCGAGCTGCGCGGGTTCCCCGAGGAGTTCGCGCCACTGCTGACGATGTTCGGCGGCGATGCACACGACGATCGCGACGACACCGAACCTCCGCCCGGCGCGATCGCCCGCCTCGGCGCGAACACTCTGAGTTTCGTCGCCGAGATGCGCGAGCTGATCGGCTACGTCGGCAAGATCACGCTCGCGCTGCTGTACGCTGCGCGCACGCCGCATCGGATCCGGTGGCGCGAGACGCTGCGGGTCGCTGAGGACGCCGGAATGCGCGCCGCGCCGGTCGCGATGCTGATCGGGTTCCTGATCGGCGTCGTCATGGGCTTCCAGTCGGCGATGACGCTGCGCCAGTACGGCGGTGAAGTGTTCCTCGGCGGCCTGATCGGCGTCTCGATGGTCCGCATCCTCGGTCCGCTGCTGACGGCGATCGTCGTCACGGCGCGCTCGGGATCGGCGTTCGCGGCCGAGATCGGGACGATGACCGTCAACGAGGAAGTCGACGCGTTGCGCGTCATGGCGGTCTCGCCGATGCAGTTCCTCGTCGTTCCGCGCGTCATCGCGACGATCGTCATGATGCCGCTGCTCGCGACGTTCGCGACGTTCGCCGGGTTGTTCGGCGGTGCGCTGGTCTCGGTGTTCGCGCTCGGTTTGCCGCTCCGCGTCTACACCGACGACATCGGCCGCTGGGTCCAGGCGACCGACGTCAACGGTGCGCTCGTCAAGACGCTCGTCTACGGACTGTTGGTCGCTGCGGCCGGTTGCGTGCGCGGCCTGCAGACGTCTGGCGGTGCGGTCGGTGTCGGACGCTCGACGACGCGCAGCGTCGTCACCGGCATCGTGCTGCTCGCGTTCGCGGAGAGCACGTTCTCGATCGTCTACTACCACCTCGGGATCTGACGGTGACCGCAACGGAACGAGCGCGCGACACCGTAGAGCCCGACGCCGTCGTCGAGGTCGAAGGTCTCGCCGCCGGCTACGGCGACCGCCGCATCCTGACCGACGTCTCGTTCACGGTGCGTCGCGGCGAGGTGTTCGGGATCCTCGGCGGCTCCGGCTGCGGCAAGAGCACGCTGATGAAGGTCTTGGTCGGTCTGCTGCCACCGATCGATGGCGTCGTGCGCGTCGACGGCGTCGACCTCGCTTCGGCAGACGACGCTGCGCGCCGGAAGCTGCTCCGCACGCTCGGCGTCGCGTTCCAGAGTGGTGCGCTGTTCGGATCGATGACCGTGCTCGAGAACGTCCTGATGCCGCTGTCCGAACACAGCCCGCTTCCGCCGGCCGCGCAGGAACGCGTCGCGCGGATGAAGCTCGCCGCCGTCGGCCTCGCCGGGTTCGAACACCACGCTCCGGCGGAGATCAGCGGCGGCATGCGCAAACGAGCCGCGCTCGCGCGCGCACTTGCGCTCGACCCGCCGATCCTCTTCCTCGACGAGCCGTCGGCCGGCCTCGACCCGGTGACCGCGGCCGGTCTCGACAAGCTCGTCGTCCGACTGTCGGAGGTGCTCGGGACGACGTTCGTCGTCGTCACGCACGAGCTGAACAGCATCTTCGCGATCCTCGATCGTTGCGTGCTGCTCGACGGCGACACGAAGGGGATCATCGCGACCGGCAAACCGTCGGAGCTGCGCGACGATGCCGACGATCCGCGCGTCCTGCGTTTCTTCCGACGTCGCAGCGAGGACGACGTCCCCTCGATCTCCGCCGTGCCCACGCCATGAAGCCACGCAACCACCATTTCGCGATCGGTCTGTTCGTGCTGACCGGCGTCGGCATCCTCGTCGCGTTCCTGATCTGGGTCGGCAGCGGCCGGCTGAATCGCGATTCGATCCGCGTCGAGACCTACGTCGAGGAATCGGTGCAAGGTCTCGACCCCGGCGCTGCGCTCCGGTTCCGCGGGGTCAAGATCGGGCAGGTCCACAGCGTCGCATTGGCGACGCGGCTGTACGAGACCGAGAAGCCGTACGTCGTGATCCGGATCGACGTCGCGCAGGACGCGTTCCGCGAGCCGATCGCCGAGGGCGACTTCGCACGCGTCTTCTCGTCGCGCGTCGAGCGCGGGCTTCGCGTTCGCCTCGCCCAGCAAGGGATCACCGGGCTCGCATACCTCGAGGTGGACCTCCTGGACGCCGAACGCTTCCCGCCGCTGCCGATCGACTGGGAACCAACGCTTCCGTACATCCCGTCGGCGACCAGCATGACGACGCGCGTCAGCAACTCGATCGAAGGCGTGCTCGAGAACCTGAGCCGCGTCGATCTCGCCGGTGCGGTCGACGAGGCGCGGACGTTCGTCAAGGAGCTGCAACGACAGATCGACGCGGCCGACATCGCGGGCACGACGGCGAGCTACCGAACCTTGGCCGAGGACCTGCGCAAGTCGTTCACGAACGTGACCGCGGGCCTCGACGCCGTCGTCGCGAAGGCCGACCGCATGCTCGGCTCGGAGGCGACGGCCGGGATTCCCGACGCCGTGCGCTCGCTGCTCGCCGACTCGGCCAGCGGCGTCGCAGACCTTCGCAAGCTGCTCGAACGTGCCGAGGCGACGATGTCGCGCGTCGACGAGACGCTGACCGCCGGCGCCGAAGGCGCGGCGCTGATCGCCGATTTGCGCCGGTTCGTCGACCGTCTCGACGCCCTGGCGGAGGACTTCCGCCGTCGCCCGTCGCCGTTGCTGTTCGGCGACACCACGCCTCGCAAGGATCGCTGATGCGAACGTTCACGACCCAAGCTGCCGCGCTGATCGCATGCGCACTCCTGTCGGGTTGCGTGTCGCTGCCGACCGGCGTGGCGCCGATGGTCCGGCACACGCTGGTCCTCCCCGACGTGCGGCCGGATGCCGCGCCGGCGGCGTCGGCGCCGACCGGTGGCGATGCCGACGACACGCGCGTCGTCCTGCACGTGCGACCGCTGCGCGCCAGCGGAACGGCGGCAGAACGTGGCCTCGTGTCGCTGCGCGACGACGGCAGCGTCGACGTCGATCCGGGGCACGAGTGGTTCGCACCGCCGGCCGACGCCGTCGGTGACGCGCTCGTGCGCGCACTCGACGGCGTCGGGCCGTTCCGCGCCGCCGTCGCCGCCGGCAGCCGGACCCCGGCGGAGC
>JAEYTU010000436.1 GCA_023433825.1 Planctomycetota bacterium | reverse complement strand
CCTGTAGCCACTGGATCGCCTGTCGACCGAGCACGTCGGTCGCGTTCGCCGTGATCAGCGCACTCGCCGCGTGCGCGACGTCCTCGACGACGAGCGGACTCACGCGCTCGGCCGCGAGCAGCGCTGGCAACTTCTGTCGAACCGTCTCGAGCGCCTCGACGGCGAGCGTCGGACGCTGACTCGCTTGCCACGCGAGCGCGAGCCGCGCGGCCGAACCGGCATCGGCGCCGGCGCGCTGTCGATGCAGCGCGTTCAGATCCTCGAACCGCGCACGGCCCGCGACGGCGAGCGCGTGGCCGGCGCGGATGCGGGCCGCGACGCCTTCCTTCCGCATCTCCTGCATCAGCCATCCGACCGCAGCGTCGAGCGGAGCGCCGGCGGCCGTGAAGCCGTGCTCCTTCGCGTGCTGCAGGAACTGAACAGCGAGCGCCGTGCTGCGCAGATCCTGGTGCCGGCTGGCCACCCAGCCGTAGCTGCCGTCCTTCCCTTGCGACGCGACCAGCTGCGTGAGCGCACCAAATGCGACACCGCGCAACGCCGCGACATCGCCGGCACTGGCGGCGCCGATCCGTTCGATCGCCTTCAGCACGAGCACCGCACCGAGCCCACGCGCCGCGACGCCGCGCACACTCTGCTCGAGCACGGCGCGGTTCATCGGGCGATAGCCCTGTCCGAGCGCGATCCGCACGAGGTCGCGCGCGCCGGCAGGGCCGAGTTCCAGCAACAGGTCCTTCCGGACGTAGTCACGCCTGGACGGCAACGCCAGCGTGAACGTCGCCTCCTGGTCGGTGCTGCCGGTGCGGCCGGCGCGCAGTTCGGTGCCGAACGGCAACAGCGCGACCTCGCGACGCACGGCGTCGGTCGCGCCGTCGGCGTCGGCCGACAAGTCGAGGACGAACCCATCGCCGCCGACCGCCGCGAGCACGAACGGCGCCTCCGCCTCGCGTCGCGCCGCGACGTCGATGCGCCGGTCCGACGTCTGCGTCTTCTCACCCTGCGTGATCGCCAGTCGGTACGCGATCGCGCGGTCACGGTCGGTCATGTTGTGCAGCCGCACGGCCGCATCGGCTTCGTCGCCGGCGACCAGGAACGGCGGCAACCACAGATCGGCCGTCAGATCCTGCTTCGTCGCGACCGCTGCCGTCGCCGCACCGACGAACGTGTCCTTCGTGACGGCCCGCGCCGTGACCTGCCACGACGTCGTCTGATCGGGCAGCGTGATCTCGACCGAGCTGATGCCGTCGGCGTCGGTGACGACCGCTGCGACCCAACCGCCGGTCTCCGAGAAGTCGCGCCGTGAGCGATCGAGGTCGATGCCGAGCCCTCCGCCGCCGCCGAGCAAGCCGCCTTGGAAGGCATGCATCCAGTGGTTCGAGTCGAACGCCGACTCCTTCGACTGCGAGTCGCGGAGGAAGTAGGCCCGTATGTCCGCGTCGTCCTTCGAGTCGAAACGGCGCACGAGCTGGCCGACCTGGACGTTCTGCCGGTCGGTCCAATTGCCGGTCGCCGACCGCGCCTCCGGACGGAGCCCGTCGATCGCGCCGTTGCCGGGATCGGCCATCGGCGGTGCTGCTTCGGCGAGGAGCACCTCGGCACGGACGCGATCGCGTTCGCGCTCGGCCTCGCGCCGTTCTTCCGCGACCAGCGCGTCGCTGACGCGCGACGACGCACCGCGGTAGTTCCAATCGCAGCTCGACACGGTCCGGAACGCGGTCTCGCGACGTTCGCCGTAGAAGAACGCGCCGATCGCCGGGGTCCGATCGGCGTGCGTCGCGAGCAGCGCCGCGTCGACGACGCTGATGGCGACCTCCGCCGACACCGGGCGACCGTTCGGGTCGAACGTGCCGACGCCGACCTTCACCGTGGCGCCGGGCGTCGTCGTCGCCGGCACCGTCAGGCGCACGTCCAGATCGCGCAGCACCGTGAACTCGCGTTCGACGACACGCAGCGTCGTTCCGTCGATCAGCGACAGACACAGTGCGAAGTTCGGCGCGTGCAGCGGCAGCAGCGGAACGGCCATCGTCGACTCGCCGGCCGGCAGCGTGATCGTGTCGTAGGCGAGGACGCCATCGCCCTGGAACGTGCGCAGCGCGAGCCGTTCGCCGCAACGATTGACGACGCGCACCTGCATCGTCTCGCCGACCTTCCCGCTCTGGACGTCGGTCAACATGCGAACCTTGACCTCGTCCTCGTCGCCCGAGACGAACAGCCCGGTGTCGGCCGTCACGAGATTGCCGAAACGATCGCGACACTCGACGCGCAACCGATGCGCGCCACCCTTGCCGGACTGCATCCGGACGACGGCCTTGCCGTCCGACGCCGTCGTGAACGGCGTCTCGCCGACGGCGACCTCGACACTCGCGCCGAGCCGGGTCTCCAACCGGAACAGCGCAACCGTGCCTTCGCGCGCCGACGTCTTGCCCGCGCGATCGACGACCGCGACGGCGACGTCGAACGGTTCCCCGGCCAAGTAGACCGGACGGACGACGCCGACCGTGGCCGTCAACTCGGTCGTCACGACCGGCACGAACAGTTGCGTAGCCGCGGCCTCCTCGACGACGGAAGCCGTGATCCGCGCGACCGACTCCTCGGCGAACTCTCTCGTCTCGAACTTGAACGGCACTTCGCCGGTCGCCGACGTCACGCCGGTGCGGCGAACGAGCGTTCCATCGGGTGCGACGAAGTCGATCTGGACCGTCTTGCCGACGGCGGGCTCGCCGTGAAAGTGCGCGACGCGCACGTTGCCGGTGATCGCCTCCCCGCGGAACACGACGTTGCGGTCGCTCGTCGCCGTCACCGACAGTCTCGGTCGCTCGTAGCGCGCGACCTCGAACCCGGCCGTGAACGCCTCCTTGCGCGTCGCATGATCGACACGCACCTGCCATTCGCCGATCTCGGCGTCGGCCGGCAGCAGAAGATCCGCCGTGAACGTTCCGAAGTCCGTGCACGTGATCGGCCGCTGCACGATCAACCGGCCGCTCGACGTCAGGATCTGCAGCCGGTGCCCGGCCTCGGGCAGCGCGTAGAGCCCGTCCTTGACGTCGCGCAGGATGCCTTTGACGTGGACGACCTGTCCCGGCTGGTAAGCGGCGCGATCGGTGAACAGGTACCCCTTCGGCGTCAGCCCCTGCCGATAGCCGAGCCCGGACAGATCGAGCGTCGAGGCCCCGGATCCGGCCGCGTTGACCGCGAACACGCGCAGGCTCGAGAGGTCCTTCAGTTCCTTGCCGCGCCACCGCCAGACGCCGGTCGCGTCGGTCGTGCCTTCGGCGAGGATCTTCGTGCCGTCGGACACGGCGACCTGGATGCCGGCTTCGACCCGGTTCTCCTTCAGATTCTGCGTGAAGACGAAGCACTCGTGGCGCGACGTCTTCGCGATCAGCGCGACGTCGGTCACGAGCACCATTGTCGTCGCCTCCAGCTCGCGGTCGTCGACCTTGACGATGTAGGCGCCCGGACCGGTGCCGGCTTCGGCGACGAGAACCTCGCGCGTCGTCTCGCGGTACGCCTTGTAGTCGGCGACGGCGTCGTCGAACGTCCGGTCCGGTTCGATGACCTCGACGGCGAGCCGATCGATGTCGCCGGCCGTGTGCGTGCTGCGGAAGTACGTCGCGAGGTCGAGTCGGTAGACGCGCACGCGGACCTTCTCGATGTTGCGCGACGTCAGCGTGAACCGCGCCGCCTCGTCGGTCCGGAACGAACGCGTCGTGTGCAGCGCGAGGTGCTTGCGTTCGAGCCGCGCGATCCGCGCCTGCGCGTGGCGTGCGTAGCTGCCGAACGTGACGAGCCGGTAGGCCTTCAGCGCCGCGAACCAGTCGAACGTGTCGTTTTCGAAGATCGTGCCGATCCGGAACTGCGCGCGCGATGCGGCCTCGGTGCCCGGGTACTTGCTGACACAGCGCGCATAGGCCTCGCGCGCCGCGTCGAACTTCTTCTCGGCAGCGAGCATGTCACCGAGCGCCGCGGCGATCTCGGGGTTGCGGGGATCGAGCGGGTACGCGCCGGCGAACGCCTCGAACCGCTTGCGCGCCTCCTCGTGACCGTCGATCCCGCGCGCGAACGCGCGCCGCCCGAGTTCGTACTCGGCGTCGACGATCGCCTGCTGGACTCGCTGCCAGTCGCCGTGCGACGGGTGGCTCTTCAGGAACTGACGCCACGCGGCGATCGCGTCCTCGAGCTTTCCTTGCGCGGCGAGCGTGTCGCCGATCCGCGCTTGCGCCGTCGCTGCTTCCGCGAGCAGCCCGACGCCGTCCTGCGCGAGGAAGGCTCGCAACGCACGCAATGCGTCCTCGTGGCGACCGACGTGCGCGTAGCAGACGGCCTCGAGGAACAGCGCGCGTTTCGCCTCGGGATGCGTCGGGTGCGCCTGCGCGAGCGCACGCAGCGCTGCGACGGCGCGATCGAGTTCGTTCGGTGCCGGAGCCGGGACGCCGTAGGTAAGCGCGATCTCGTGCGCCGCGTCCGCGGCCTCCGGCGCGGTCGCGAACGCCGCGGCGAGATCGCGCAGCACGGTGCGCGCCTGCGCTTGCTGGCCGAGACCTCGATGCGCGCGGCCGAGCAGCAGCATCGCGCGCGGCTTCCCGTTCGCCGCGTCGAGTTCGTCGACGAGCGGCTGCAGGCGCTGGATCGCGCCAGCGAAGTTGCCGGACGCGAGCACGGCGGCCGCAGCCTGCAAGCGTGTCGCGCGCGCCTTCGTGTCGCCGAGGCCGAGCTCGACCGCGAGATCCAAGAACGTGACCGCGCGCCCGTGATCGGGCTTCTCGAGCGCCAGCGCCTTCTCGGCGAGCGCGAGGTACGTCGCCGCGATCTCCTCCTTGCGGCCGATCCCGGTCAGTTCCTCGATCCGCGTCCGGTACAGCTCGGCGGCCTCGCGGTACTGCTTGCCGGCGGCGAGCGCCTCGGCGCGTTGGAAGTGGGCTTTCCGCGCGAACGGCGACTGCGGCATCTCGTCGAGCAGCCGCTGATAGGTCGCGACGCCGGCGGCCGGCTCACCGGCGAGGACCTGCGCGCGCGCGAGCAGCAACAGCACGCGGTCCTTCGTTCCCGGGGCGGCCTCGGTCAGCGCACGCTCCAGATGCCCGATCGCGTCGCGGTAGCGGCGCTGGATCAAGCTCGCTTCGCCCTGCCCGAGCGCGTCGGAGAACAGGACGAAACCAGCGGTCGAGACGAACAGGAACGCGGTGACGACGAGGATCAGACGGCGCATCGGCGACTCGCTTCGGAAGGCGGACAGCGCCCGCGTCGCGGACGCCCGATTCGGGGGCGCGCCCAATGCTGCAGCGAGCCTCCAGTTCCGGAGTGGTCAGTCTGCCGCCAGCGCGGCGGAGAAACGTCAGTGGATCGTCAGCGACAGCACTGGCGCGACGCCGAGCTCGCGAGCACCGGTCGTCGCCGTGACCGTCGTGCCGTAGACGCGCGCGACCGGCTCCCAGCCACAGATCGTCGCGCGGCCGCCCTGGCTGGTGACGACGCCGAGCGCATTCGCGGTCGGGTCGAGTGCCGCGGCCTGGAACCGGATCGTCGTTCCGACGAGGTAGGGGATCGACGGGACGACGAACGTGTAGTCGGCACCGCCGGTCGCGTCGGCGAGCTTCGAGAACACGGCGAACGGATCGGTCGCCAGCGCGCAACCCGGTGCGCCCAGCGGAGTCAGGTCGATCGGCAACGGGAGTCCGGCGTAGCTGCCGTTCTCGCGTGATCCGAGCAGCATCGCCGTCGCCGCCTGCGCGCGGGCGTCCCGGGCGCCGAGGGCGAACGTGCGCCCCCACAGC
>JAEYTU010000386.1 GCA_023433825.1 Planctomycetota bacterium | reverse complement strand
GTGATCACGCTCGCGAGGTCACGGAACGCCGTCGCGAGGAATCGCGTGTTGTCGCCGATGTACTGCGTCGGCGTGTTGATCTCGTGCGCGATGCCGGCGGCGAGCTGTCCGATCGCTTCGAGCTTCTGCGCCTGCATGCGCTGTTGGAAGTTCGCGTGGCGCTGCGTGACGTCGGCGAGCGAGAGGACCAGTTCGCCGCCGTCGCTGCGCACGGGCGTCGCGAGCACTTCGAGCACGCGCGTCGTCGACCGCGACGCCGCGGTCCGCAGCTCGAACTGCTCGCGTTGGGATCGGCCGGTGAAGATCGCCTCGCGCGCGGCGTCGAGCTTGCTCCGATCGGCCGCGACGATTCGATCTGCGAGCGTCGCCCCGAGCTCGAGGGGCGCGTCGCCGGCGATCAACTCCCGCGCCTGCGAGTTGACGAACGTCAGCCGTCCGGCGCGATCGACGCCGCAGAGTCCGAGACCCGACGACTCGAGGATCGCTCGTAGCCGCGCCTCGCTCTGTTCGATCGCTTGCTCGATCGCGCGCCGCCGCGTGATGTCCTGGTGAACGGCGAGTCCGCCGGTGAGGGCCCCGTCGGGAGCGAGGATCGGGATCGCCGAACTGCACACGACACGCATCGATCCGTCCTCCGCCGGAATCGCGGTGGTCTCGTCCAGGTACGCGCGGCGATCGCGCAGCGCGCGCGTCAGACTCGCCAAGCACGGGTCGACGGTCGGCGTCGCGCTCGGCGTGCGCACCGTGCCACCGCAGATCCGTTCCGCGGCCGGGTTGTGATCGACGACGACGCCGGCCGCATCCGTGATCAGCACCCCGACCGGCAGCAGGTCCAGGACGTTCCGGAGCAGGGACCGGCTGCGGTCGAGCGCCGAACGCGCCAGCACGCGCTGGGTGACGTCCTCGTGTGCGGCGACGGCGCATCCCGCGCCCTTCCCGGTGAACGCCGTGATGCGCAGGTGGAACCACCGCTCGCGGCCCGGAGCGTGACACGCGTACTCCAGCTCGAACACCGCAAGCGTCCCCTCCAACACGGCTTGCAACCCGTCGGCGACCCGGCGCGCGTCTTCGCAGCCGGCCTGAGCCGCGTTCGCGCAGACGGCCAGGTAGTCGTCGCCGAGATGGTGGAACGGGTTCGTGCCACCCTCGGTCTCGCAGAAGCGTCGCCACGCCTGGTTGACGGCAACGATGGTCCCGCCGCGATCGAGGATCGCGATGTGGGCGGTCAGCGCATCCAGCGTGTCGACCACGAGTTCGCGGAGGTGGATCTCGGACTGGGTCGCGTCGAGCAGGTCGTCGTGCTCGCCGACCGTCTCGTCGAACGCCCGATAGGCCGTGTCGACGAGCTCGAGCAGCCGCGTGACCTCCGGGTCGAACGCTTCGGTTCGGCCGAACGAACTCGCCAGTTGCCGTCGCAACAACGGATGCCGCATGCGTCCTCCCACGGTCCTTCGGTTCGCGTTCGAGCGGCCCACGGCGGAACGGCGGCGACTGCCCCCTTCCCGGGTCGGTCGAGCCGAGCGCGCCATGCCGCCGACGCCTCAACGTCGCGGACCCTACGGCCGATAGGGGCTCCGTGGAAGCAGCAACGAGTTGACGGTGCGGATCCTGTTCGTCGACGACGAGCCCAACGTGCTCGCCGGCCTCCGACGCATGCTGCACGAGATGCGCGGTGAATGGTCGATGGAGTTCGCGCCCAGCGGCGCGGAGGCCCTCGCTGCATGCGAACGCGCACCGTTCGACGTCGTCGTGACCGACATGCGGATGCCGCACATGGACGGGGCGACGCTGCTCGGGCACGTCAAGCAGCGGTGGCCGGCGACCGTTCGGATCGTCCTGTCGGGAAACGTCGAACGGACGACCCTGCTGCGCAGCGTCGAGACGGCGCATCAGCACCTGTCGAAGCCGTGCGACCCCGTTCACCTGAAGTCGGCGATCGTCCGCGCGACGCGCCTCCGCGACGTGCTGACCGACGCGACTCTCGCGACGCGACTGGCCCAGGTCGACGCGATCCCCAGCGTTCCGGACGTCTACCGCAAGATGGTCGCGAAGGTGAACGACGCGAACGTGTCCGTGCGCGACATCGGCGACGTCGTCGGCGAGGACGTCGCGATGACGGCGCGCGTCCTGCAGATCGTCAACTCGGCGTTCTTCGTGCTGCCGCGTCACGTCGGTTCACCCGGCGAAGCCGCGGTGCTGCTCGGCCTCGACGTCCTGCGTTCGCTCGTGCTCGCGACGCACGTGTTCCGTTCCGCGACGCCCGAGGCGGCGGCCGCATGCCGATTGCACGATCTGCAGCACCACAGTCATCTCGCAGGGATGCTGTCGCGGCAGTTCGCACAGCGGATCGGCTTGGACCATCGCCAACAGGACGAGGCCTTCCTCGCGGGGACGCTGCACGACGTCGGCCATCTGATGCTCGCGCAGTTGGATCCGGCACGCGTCGCCGAGCTGTTCGGCCGCACGTCGAGCACGTTCCGCGGCTCGGTGGACGACGAGCGAGCCGAGTTCGGCACCGATCACGCCCGCGCCGGTGCGTATCTGCTCGGCGCATGGGGTCTGCCGGTCTCGATCGTCGAGGCCGTCGCGTTCCATCACGAACCGACGATCGCTGCCGATGCGGGCCGTTCCACGACGACCTGCGTCCACGTCGCCGAAGCGACGCTCGCAGCGATCGACGACCCAGGGATCGAGTGCACGGCTCGCGCCGACCACGACTACCTCGCGGCGCTCGATCTCGCCGACGTCGCTGCCGAGTTCATCGAGGAGATGAAGGTCTCGACCCCCGTGCGCTCGTGAAACACCGCGTCCTGTTCGTCGACGACGAAGCGAACATCCTCGCCGCGTTCCAACGCGTGCTCCGGAACGACTACGACGTCGTCACGGCGGCGTCCGCCGACGCGGCGCTCGAGTTGCTTCGGACCGAGCCGCCGTTCGCCGCGATCGTCTCCGACATGAACATGCCGGGGACGAACGGAGTCGAACTGCTCGCCAGAGCGAAGGCGTTGGCGCCGGACACGGTTCGACTGATGTTGACGGGACGCGGCGAACTCGCGGTCGCGATGGACGCGCTGGCGAAGGGCAGCATCTTCCGGTTCCTGACGAAGCCGTCGGATTCGCAGACGCTGAAGGACGCGCTCGGCGCGGCCGTGCGGCAGTTCCAGTTGCAGAGCGCCGAACGCGAGCTGCTCGAGAAGACGCTGCGCGGCAGCGTGCAAGTGCTCGTCGAGATCCTGTCGCTCGCCGACAACCGGATGTTCGGGCGCTGTACCCAGCTGCGTGACCGCGCGCAGGCGATCGGCCGAGCGGTGGCGGTGCCGGATCCTTGGCTGCTCGAAGTCGCGGCGATGCTGTCGCCGATCGGCTACGTCGCCATTCCACCGGTCGTCATGGTCCGGGCGCGGCACGAGCAGACACTGAGCGGCGCCGAGCGCGACATGCTCGCGCGCGTCCCCGAGACCGGCAGCCGGTTGCTTCGCCACATTCCTCGTCTGGAGGAGGTCGCCGAGGTCGTTCGACTGCAGCACAAGAACTTCGACGGAACGGGATTCCCGTCCGACGCGATCGCCGGCGCGGCGTTGCCGTTCGGCGCGCGCCTGTTGCGGATCCTCGGCGAACTCGAACTCGCCGAAGCCGAGCACGGCGGAATCGTTCGCGCGTTCGCGGAGCTTCGGAAGCAGCGCGGCAAGTTCGATCCGGAGTTGCTCGAGGTCGCCGAGCGCGTCCTGTCGCCGGAGTCGACGCAACGCGCGTTGGGCACTTGGAAACCACGCGAAGTGTCGATCGACGAGCTGCGCGTCGGGCTCGTGACGGCGGTCGACATCGTGACCACCGACGGCGCGATCCTCGTGCGGGGCGGCAACGCGATCACGCCGCCGCTGCTCGAACGACTGCGCAACTTCGCGGAGACCGTCGGGATCCGCGCGCCGATCCTCGTGCGCGACGCGGAGACCGTCGGCGCGGCGGACGCGCTCCCGGTCGCCTGACCCGGCGCGGCCGCGAATCCGCGGAATTCCTTGCAGGCCGCGTCGGCGGATTCCGCTTCGGGGACCGACGGATGCACTTCGCATCCGACGACCACCCCACGCGCAGCCCGCAATCGACCCATGTCCACTCCGTCCCACCGCCGCTTCGTCTCCGTTCGTGCGTTCCCGTCGCTGGCCGCCGGTCTGCTCGTGACCGGCGCCGCCGTCGGCCAGTCCTTCGTCACGCCTTCGCATTTCCAGAACGTCGAGGGCCGCAGCTACGAGAACGCGGGACCCGTGGCGGGCGCAGCGAATCACCGGTTCCTGCAGGTCTACGGCGAGTTGCAGGGCACGCAGCGCACGATCACGGCGCTTCGATTCCGTCGCGACGGCGCGTCGGCGACGACGTCGACGGTCCCCGCGTACACGATGCTGTGCGATCTGATCGTCTCGACGGCGGTGACGACGCCGTCGGCGCCGAGTGCGACCTACGACTCGAACCACGGCACCGATCGGACGGTGCTCGGAACGAACGTCGTGCTGCAGTTCCCGTCGACCGGTCCTGGAATCGGCCCACGCGAGTTCGAGTACCGGATCCCGCTGCCGCGGCCGCATGCGTTCGCCGGCGCGGGCGCGTTCTGCTTCGAGATGATCGTCCGCTCCAACACGGCGCCGTCCGGGATCTACATCGACGGCGTCTCGTCGTCGTCGACGAATCCGGCGGCCGAGGTCTACGTCGTCGGGGCCGGCTGTCGGATCAGTGGCTCGTCGAACCGCGCGTCCCTGAGCGGCTACACGCAACAGAACTGGACCCAAGGAACGATGACCTGGAACTTGAACGGCTCGTACCTGCCGCCGAACGCGCTCGTCTACGTGAGCCTCGGCGTGAACCCGAACACGTTCGGTGGACTGCCGTTGCCGCTCGAGCTGCCCGGCACCGCATCCGCGTCGTCGGGCGCGTGCACGATCTATCACGACTCGTTGCTGCAGATCCCGCAGTTGACGAACGCGTCCGGACAACTCTCCGGACAGATTCCGATCTCGATCAACCTGTCGATGAACGGTGGCAACGTCTGGTTCTCGGGGATCGCCGTCGACCCGCAGGCGAACTCGTGGGGACTCGTGCTGACGAACGCGCTTCGCTTCGAGTTGTTGACCCCGTACACGGCGCAGCCGATCGCGGCCGTCTATGGCAACAACCTCGCGGCGACCGGTACCGCGTTCGCCAATCGCGGTGCGATCACGCGGTTCGACTGATCGCCTCGGCGACGACGTAGGCGTGGCCGTACTCGTCGCCGTGCCGACGCCACAGTTCGACCTCCGCCGACATCGCGTCGAGCGTCGCGACGGCGTCGGCGTCGCCGGCGTACTGCGCGCGCAGCGTGCGCAGCCGCGCTTCGAGCGGCGCGTAGTACGCGACCGAGTCGGCATCGGGCAGGACGAAGTCGTCGACGCAGCGAAAGCCCGCGGCCTGCACGCGACGCCGGAATCGCGCCACTTCGCCGATGTCTGGGTAGTGCGCGGCCCAGAACTGCGCGGCCACGGTCGACGGTGACGTCGTTCGCCAGACGAGGTCGGTCACGGCGACGAACCCGCCGGTCGTGACGACGTCGCGCAGTGCGCGCAGCGCGACGTCGACGCCGACCGTGTAGAGGCTGCCTTCGGCGACGACGAGATCGAACGACGCGGCGGCGAACGGCAGCGCCGTCAGTTCGCCGCGCACGGGATGGACCCGCGCCGCGAACGGCTGGCCGGACAGACGCTCGCGCAGCCGCGCGAGGAACGGCGAATGCGGATCGAGCGCGACGACCTCGGCGTCGGTCGCCGCGGCGATCGCTCCGGACGCCTCGCCAATCCCGCAGCCGACGTCGAGGACCCGGGCGCGGGGTGGGACGCGGACCTTCGAAAGTGCGCGTCGGGTCGATGCCACCGAGCCCGGAGAGCCACGGAACGACCCGTCGTGCACGCGGAACAGCCACGAGTTCGTCCTCACGGCCGCCTCTCGTCCCACGCGCCGTCCCTGCGAATCGGTGCGATTCTCGTCAGAATCTCCGGCGTCATCGGATCAACGAACCTGAAACCGCAAGCCATGGAAACCTAACGACATGATCGAATCTCATGGAGACTTCTTTCGCTTTGCCGATGCGATGTCTAGTGATCATTCGCTTGCACCGGATGTTTGCACTGGGTACGAGCCGCGACACCCGTCCAGAGAAGGAACCCCATGCGACATGTATTCGGCTATCGGCAGGCCGTGGAGCGCGCTCATTACGCTCTGCCGAAGGATGTTCCGCCCCTCCAGCACGACCCGGTCGCGAACCGGCGCTGGTTCTTGTCGGCGTGTTTCGGCGGCCTCGGCCTTGGCGCCGCGGCTTGTTATGCGCTGATCCGCGGCTTCGGCGACGCCCCGCCCCATGCCGGTGCGCTCGACGCGGCGCCGGCCGACGCGCGCTTGGAATGGGCGCGTGGCATCGCCGAGGGCGGCGACGTCCAGACGCTCGTCGCGCAAGGGCCACTTCTGCTGTCGGTCGCGGAACGCCACATCGGCGACCGCACGCTCGCGGCAGGCGTCGTCCGGCTCGCACGCGAGTGCCTCGACGGCGCCGGTCGAAACGACGAGTTGCTCGCCCGCCAACTGCTGCGGATCAGCCGCCGACACGACGCGCCGTCCGAACTCGCGCGGCTGCGGCCAGCCCTCGCGGCGCACGTCGAGGCGTTCGTCGCCGACGGAGGTCGCTGAGATGGCGCCCCAGGACCCGAGTGGCCCGATCAAGATCCTGAGTCCCGGCGAAGGCGGTCGGATCCTCGCACCGAACGAACCGGTGCAGGTCGTGACGACCGAACCCGGCTGGATCGTCATGAGTCCCGACGG
>JAEYTU010000230.1 GCA_023433825.1 Planctomycetota bacterium | reverse complement strand
TCGTGGCGCCGTTGGTAGGCCGCGTCGACGTCGACCGTCGGCGAGTAGTCGGCGGCCGCCGCGCCACGCAACGCGCGCGCTTCGGCGATCCGTTCGAGGGCTTCGAGCAGGTCGTGGTTCGCACGCGCGGCGCGAACGATCAGTTGATCGAGGATCGGATCCTCGAAGCGTCGCCACCACGTCGCGAGTTCGGCTTCGCGCACCAGCAATCCCGGACTCGATTCACGGAACGCCGCCGGCGCGTTCGTGCGCGGCGCCTCGTAATCGGGGCCGACCGACGTGCAGCCCGCGAGGACCGAGGCGGCGAGGGATGCGACGGCGGCGACGACCGCGCGTCGCCGGAACAACGGGAACGGACTCACGACAACGCCTCCTGCACTTGCAACTGACCACCGTGCGCCGCGTCGGAACGTTCGCGTGCCGCCGTGGCCTCGGCCGCGTGCGCGCGATCGGTCGCGATCAACGAGTAGAAGACGGGCACGACGAACAGCGTGAACACGGTTCCGACGACCATTCCGGCGACCAGGATGATCCCGATGCTGTTGCGCGCCTCGGCACCGGGACCGGTCACGAGCACGAGCGGGAAGTGCCCGAACACGGTTGCCGCCGACGTCATCAACACCGGTCGCAGCCGCGTCGCCGCGGCTTCGCGCAGCGCCAGCGCCTTCGCGACGCCGCGCTCCTGCAACGTGTTCGCGAACTCGACGATCAGGATCCCGTTCTTCGCGATCAGTCCGACCAACGTGATCAACCCGACCTGCGAGTAGACGTTGATCGTCGTCAGGTCGACGTAGCAGAACACGAGCGCGCCCGACACGGCGAGCGGCACCGAGCCGAGCAGCACGATCAACGGATCGCGGAAGCTGCGGAACTGCGCGGCGAGGACCAGATAGATCAGCACGACGGCGAAGCCGAGCGTCACGACGAGCGCGCCACCTTCACGGCGGATCTGCCGCGACTCGCCGGCGTGGTCGAGGACGAGCGAACGTCCGCCGACGGCGACCGCGGCGTCTTCGAGCACGCGCAGCGCTTCTTCCTTCGTGACGCCGGGCTTGACGCCGCCGAACACGCGCACGGCGTTGCGCTGTTGGAAGCGGTTCAGCGTCCGCGGACTCGTCGTCGCCTCGACGTGCGTGAACGTCGACACCGGGACGAGGTCGCCGGACGGCGTCTTGATCTTGAGGTCGAGCAGCGGACCGACCGTCGCGCGATCCTCGTTGCCGATCTGCGGGATGACCTTGTAGCTGCGGTCGAAGTAGTTGAACCGGTTGACGTAGGCGCCGCCGAGCAGCGTGCCGAGTTCGCGGCCGACGCCGGCGAGGTCCAGCCCGAGATCGGCGATCTGCTCACGGTCGATGACGACGCGTGCCTCGGGGCGGTCGATCTTCAGATCGGTGTCGACGTAGAGGAACTTGCCGCTCTGCCAGCCGGCCCCGAGCACTGCGCCGACCGTCTCGAGCAGTTGCTCGACCGGTGCATCGGTCTGCAGGACGAGTTCGACGTCGTATTGCCCTGGCGTCGGCAGTGGCGGATCGAGCCGCGGGAACACGCGAACGCCGGCGACCTGCGACACGGCGCCGAAGACCTCGCCGTACATCTCCTCCGTCGAACGCGTGCGCGTGCGCCAGTCCTTCGCGACGAGTCCACCGAAGCCGCCCCAGTTCGCCGTCAACGACCACATGAACTCGGTCTCGTCGAACGACGTGATCGCGTCGACGACGGCCATCGACTCGCGGTTGACGGCCTCGACGGTCGAGTCGGGTGCCGTGTCGAAGAACAGGCTGATGTGGCTCTGGTCCTCGACGGGTGCGAGCTCGCGCCGCGACTGCGAGTACATCGGCCACGCGGCAGCCATGATCGCCAGCGCGGCGACGACGACGGCCCAGCGGATCGCAAGCGCCGTGTCGAGCATCCACGTGTAGGCGCGGCGAACGGACTCGAACACGCGGTTGACGAGCGACGTCAGCCGGCCTTCCCGCCCGTGCGGGTGGACGAATCGCGAGCTCATGACCGGCGACAGCGTCAGCGCGACGATCCCGGAGACGACGACGGCGGCGGCCAGCGTGATCGCGAACTCGAGGAACAAGGCGCCGGTCAGTCCACCTTGGAAGCCGATCGGTGCGTAGACGGCGGCCAGCGTGATCGTCATCGCGATGATCGGGCCGAGCAGTTCGCGTGCAGCGGCGATCGCTGCCTCGACGCGCGTCTTGCCGAGCCGGACGTGACGTTCGACGTTCTCGACGACGACGATCGCGTCGTCGACGACCAGCCCGACCGACAGCACGATCGCGAGGATCGTCAGCAGGTTCAGGCTGAATCCGAACGCCAGCATGACGGCCGCCGCACCGATCAACGAGACCGGCATCGCGACCAGCGGCACGAGCGCCGTGCGGACCGATCCGAGGAACAGGAACACGACGAGTCCGACGATCAGGATCGTCTCGGCCAACGTCTTCGCGATCTCGCCGAGCGCGTCGCGCATGAACACGGTCCCGTCCCAGACGAGCCGCATCTCGATGTCCTTCGGCAGCGTCGGGCGCAGCCGTTCCATCTCGGCTCGCAACGCCGCCGCGACGTCGATCTCGTTCGCGCCGACCAGCGGCCAGACGCCGAGGTACACGCTCTCCTGCTTGTTGTACTTCGCGACGAGATCGACCTCTTCGGCCCCGAGTTCGACCCGCGCGACGTCGCTCAGACGAACGATCGCGCCGTCGCGGTTGGCGACGATCAGGTTCTCGAACTCTTCCGTCGTCCGCAGATCCGTGTTCGCGAGCAGGCTGACCTGGACGAAGTTGCCCTTCGTCTGCCCGACGGCAGCGAGGTAGTTGTTGCGCTGCAGCGCCGCGTAGACGTCACCGGGCGCGAGGTTGACGGCGGCGAGGCGATCCGGATCGATCCAGACGCGCATCGCGATCGGTCGTCCGCCTTCGTTGTTCGTCACGCGCTGCACGCCTTCGAGCGTCGCGAGCTGCGGCTGGATCGTGCGCGACAGCCAGTCCGTGATCGCCGCGATGCTGCGCTCCGACGACGTGAAGCTCAGATAGAACGACGCGTACGGCCGGTCGGCGCGCTGCACTTCGACGAGCGGCGGCTCGGCTTCGGCCGGCAGCTCGGAGCGGACCTGCTGCAGCCGCGCCGTGACCTCGGCGAGCGCCGCCGTCGTGCTGTGGTCGAGTTCGAGACGCACGGTCACCGTGCTGAGCCCAGCGCGACTCGTCGACTCGACGTGATCGACGCCGCCGATCGCCGAGACGGCGCGTTCGATCGGCGTCGTCAAGAAGCCGCGGACGGTCTCCGCGCTCGCGCCGGTGTAGAC
>JAEYTU010000158.1 GCA_023433825.1 Planctomycetota bacterium | reverse complement strand
GCCCGAGTTCCTGCTGGGCCGCGAACGTCGCGGGCGCGGCGTGGACGACGATCTCACGATCGGCGGCGGTGCGGATCCGGAAGCGCAGACGCTCTTCCTTGCCGGTGCCGATCCAGACCGCGCCGAGGGTCGTGACGGTGCCGCTGTGCGTCTCGACCTTGGTGCCGTCGTAGGCGTCCTCGGTTTCGCCGCCGTCCTTCGTCGTGGCCTCGACCGGTTTGCCGGTCCGTGCTGCGAGCTTCTGCTCCGCTGCGGCAGTCGCGCACTGTTCCGTCGCGCGAGTCAACCAAGCCGATTCGTTCCAGGACGGCAGCGAGCCGCCCTCGAGCGCCATCGCCGAGAAGTTCGTCTTCGACGTCGAGAGCGTGAACCGCTGCGCTTTCGCATCGAGGATCAACGCCGAATACGGGACGACGGTCAGTGTCTCGCCGATGCCGAGGACTCCGCCCGAAGCCAGCACCGCGGCATCGATCGTCGCAAGTCGCGTGTCGACGACGAGATCCTCGACGTCGGCGAGCGCGGAGCCATGGTCGTCCACGACCGCCATTCCGATGACCTTCGAGACGCGGCGATGCGCGAACGCCTTGCTGCTCGGAGCGCGATCGACGCCGGTCGTCCCGTCGATGCCGGTGCCCGCAGGCTCCTTCGCGCCGGTTGGGATCGGCTGACCTTTACGTTCACGGTAGTACTGCTCGACCTGGACGGTCCACGTCGCGTTCGCCATGTCGGGCCACATGTCCTTCGCGAAGCCCGGCGCCTTCGACAGCGCATCCTTGTCGAGGCCGAGCGTCACGCGTGGCGCGTCCTCGGCGCTGCGTTGTTCGACCTGCAGGACCCGCCACGGCATCGCGAAGTACCGCTCGCCGATCCCGAGAAAGCCGCCCGCGCTGACGACGACGTAGGCGATGCGGCGCGTCGTGCCGTCGAGAACGATGTCCTCGATCTCGCCGATCGACTCGTTCTTCGGATTGGTGACGTCGATCCCGAGCAACTGGCTGACGCGGCATCGGTTGGGTGCCGTCGCGGTATCGGTTGCGTCTTGTCGCGTGACCGCCGGGGTCTCGGGTTGCTGTGCGGCGAGGCCGCTGATGGCGACTCCGGCGAGGAGAGAGGCGAGGTGGTTGAGCTTCATCGACGAGTGTCCGTGGAGTTGGGGGCGCGCGCGGGGTGCGTGGCGCCGTGGATCGCGGTGCGGTGTGCGCACGCAATCACGGCAGGAGCCGACGCTGCGCTGCGTGAGAGCTGGGTGGATGTACCGATCGGCGCTGACTCGCGGGTGAAGCGCACGTGAGAACGGGCTCACGTCGGCGACGACGCGCTTGCCATGGCTGAAGGGCCGGTCATGCCGAGTTCATTCTCATCTCATGTCGATCCGGTAATCGGCGTCACTTCGAAGCGAGATCCGCGCCCTTCACGGATCACACCGACAGGAGACCGTCATGCTGCGTGCGTCCATTCTCTTCCTCGTGCTGGCGATCATCGCTGGCGTTCTCGGGTTCACGGGGATCGCGGGCACCGCCTCGTCGATCGCGCAGATCCTCTTCGTCGTCTTCCTCGTGCTGTTCGTCGTCGGGCTGATCGCCGGGCGTCGAGTGACCGCGTGAGAACTCACGCGACGGTTTCCCCGCCGAGTACAGCCGTCGGACCCGCACACGCGGTGCACCGAGCCCAGCAGAGGAGGCTACGGACGATGCGAACGAGAGAGAGAACCGCCGTCGATGCGCGGATGGCCGACGTCCGCGAGGCATTCCGCCTCCGCCGCTTGGCACGCGGCCATCGCGGTCTCTGGAACTTCTATCTCGAACACAATCTGTTCGACGACGCGCGCGACACTCGTGTCCGCCTGATCGAGATCCTGCGCCAAGCGCGCGAGCAGTGGCGACGGGCGTTGGGCCTCTGAAGTCCGACGAACGGGTCCTCGGCGAATGAGCGCGACGCGGGACCCGGCGTACCCGGCGGCTCCGTCGGCCGTGCGCGCGCGGCCGGTCGCGAAGCTCGTCGACGATCGCGAGCCGCTGATCCGCGCCGAGCTGTTCGGACCCGACCGTCTCGAACAGCACGCCGAGAGCCTCGCCGTGGCCCAACAGGTCGCGAAGGGGCGCGGCACCGGCGGGCGGTGGTCGGCGCGGCTGCGCGACAACGGCCGCGTCCTGCTCGCCGCGTACCGGACGATCGTCGCGGCCGTTCACGAGCAGCGCGCGATCACGCCGTCGGCGGAGTGGTTGGTCGACAACTTCCATGTCGTCGAGCAGCAGATCCACGAGATCCGCGAGGACCTCCCGCCCGGTTACTACCGGCAACTCCCGAAGCTCGCGTCCGGACCACTGGCCGGTGCGCCGCGCGTGTTCGGGATCGCGTGGGCGTTCGTCGCGCACACCGACAGTCTGGTCGACCCGGCGCTGCTGACGCGCTTCGTGCGGGCCTACCAACGCGTCCAACCGTTGACGATCGGTGAGCTCTGGGCAGTTGCGATCACGCTGCGGATCGTTCTCGTCGAGAACCTGCGTCGCGCGACCGAAGTGATCGTCGGCCGTCGTGCGGCACGGCAGGACGCCGATCGGCTCGCGGATCGGATCCTCGCCGAGGCCGGCGCGAGCGACGACGCGCCGTGCCGGCGCATGCCGCGGACGATGACGAAGGCGTTCGCCGTGCAGCTCGTGCAGCGACTTCGCGATCACGATCCGGCCGTCACGCCGGGACTGCGCTGGCTCGACGAGTCGCTGGCCGCGCAGGGCACCGACTCGGGCGCGATCGTCGCCGACGAGCTGCGTCAGCAGGGCGCGATGAACGTGACGGTGCGCAACATCGTCACGAGCATGCGGCTGCTGTCGGCGATCGACTGGAGCGAGTTCTTCGAGTCGGTCAGTCTCGTCGACGCCGCGCTGCGCGACGGCAGCGACTTCGCGGCGATGGACTTCCCGACGCGGGACATGTACCGGCACGCGATCGAGGAACTGGCGCGGGGCTCGGGACGCACCGAGCTGGAGATCGTCGCGGCCGCACTCGTGGTGCCCGAGACGCCGATGGACGCAGCGGCCGACGCCGACATCGACACCGGCATCGACCTCGACACCGAACAGCGCCGGCACGATGCAGCGATCGAACGCGAGCGACGGCGGGACCCCGGGT
>JAEYTU010000105.1 GCA_023433825.1 Planctomycetota bacterium | reverse complement strand
CGCCGGTCCCATCGCCATCAGTCCGATCACCGAAAGCGACGGGCACGCCGACGCGACGTGCGCGAGGAGCGCCGGTGCATCGGCCGGCGCGACGCCGTGCTTCGTCGGTTCGTCGGTCGCGCGGATCTGCAGCAGCACGTCGAGCGTGCGACCCGCCGCGGCGCACGCCTGCTGCAGCGCATCGGCCAGCCGAACGCGATCGAGCGAATGCACGAGGACGAGCCCCGGCGTGCGGACGAGTTCGGCCGCCTTGTTCGTCTGCACGCTGCCGATCATGTGCCAGCGAACGTGGGCACCGTGCGCCGCGGCGGTGGCGGCCTTCGCCGTCAGCTCCTGCACACGGTTCTCGCCGAAGTCGAGTTGGCCGAGCGCACGCGCCACCGCGACGTCGCCGAACGGATGCGTCTTCGACACGGCGAGCAACGTGACACCGGCGGGATCGCGACCACTCGCAACGCACGCCGCGGCGATCCGCGCGCGCGTCGCGGCGAGCCCGGCGGCGATCGTCGCGGCGCGTTCGGCGTCGGCGTCGGCGTCGGTCATCGGGTCACCAATGCGCGGTCAGCGTGCGCGGGAACAGCACGCGGCCGCGGCGCAGGACCGCTTCCCGCTGCTCACACGGGAACGACGTCAACAGCACGTCGAATGCGTCGAAGTCGTCGACACGCTGCACCCAGTCGCGCAGCGCGGCGCCGATGCGTGGATTGCCGGCGCGCACGCGTTCGACGTGACGGCACAGCTTCGACATGAAGCGCCGCGACTCCTCGGCGAACGTCTGCGGCGACGCCTCGTCGAGCGTCATGCCGACCGACGCGAGCATCGCTTCGCGCACGGCGGCCGCGATCGACGACATCGACTCACCGAGATCGAGGCGTCGGGTCGCGGCGTCGAGATCCATCGCGTTCTGCGGTTCGGTCGGCGGGAAGGGTCAGTGGCGGAAGTGGCGGACGCCGGTCATCACCATCGCGAGCCCCGCGCGTTCGGCGGCGGCGACGACTTCGGCGTCGCGCTTGCTGCCGCCCGGTTGCACGACGGCGGTGATGCCGGCTGCGATGCCGGCCTCGAGGCCATCGGCGAACGGGAAGAACGCATCCGACGCCAACACCGAACCGGTCGCGCGTTCGCCGGCGCGGTGGGCGGCGATTCGCACCGAGTCGACGCGGCTCGTCTGGCCGGCGCCGATGCCGACGGTCGCGAGCACCGACGGTTCGACCTCCTTCGCGAGGACGATCGCGTTGCTCTTGACGTGCTTGCAGACCAGCCACGCGAAGCCGAGCGCGCGACGTTCGGCGTCGCCCGGCGTGCGCGCCGTCGCGGGTCGGAACTCCGGCAGCGGCTTCGGTACGTCCTGCGTCTGCACGAGGAAGCCGCCGGTGACTTGACGCAGTTCGGTCGCGGCGCCGTTCGCCGGCCATCCGCCGAGGTCGAGGACGCGGACGTTGGCGCCCCATCGCGCCTGCTGCAGCGTCGTCAGCGCATCGGGCTCGACGGCCGGGCAGACGATGACTTCGACGAAGGTGCCGTGCTCGACCATCGCCGCGGCGGTCGCGACCGTCAGTGGCCGGTTGACGGCGAGGATCCCGCCGAACGCGCTGACCGGATCGCAGGCGAGGGCCTCGAGGAATGCGCGTTCCTGCGCCGGCGCGGTGGCGACCCCGCACGGGTTCGCGTGTTTGACGATCACGCAGCACGGCTCGGTGAACTCGTGCGCGAGCCGCAGCGCCGCGTCGGAGTCGAGGATGTTGTTGTAGCTCAGCTCCTTGCCGAGCCGCTGCGTCGCCGTCGCGAGGTTCGGGCCCTCGACGTCGTTCGCGCGGTAGAAGGCCGCCTGCTGGTGCGGGTTCTCGCCGTAGCGCAGCGCTTGGCGGCGTTCACCGGTCGCGTGGAACCACGTCCCGCCGACGGCGTCGCCTGCGAACCACGACGCGATCGCGAGGTCGTACTCGGCCGTGTGACGGAACGCCTTGCCGGCGAGTTCGCGCAGCAGGTCGGTCGACAGCTTCCCGCCGCCGTCGCGCAGCGCGGCGAGAACGCGTTCGTAGTCGGCGGGTTCGACGACGACGGCGACGTCGGCGTGGTTCTTCGCGGCGCTGCGAATCATCGCCGGGCCGCCGATGTCGATGTTCTCGACGACTTCGTCGCGTGCGACGCCGGGTTTCCGCGCCGTCTGACGGAACGCGTAGAGGTTCACTACGAGGACGTCGATCGGGTCGATGCCGTGCGTCGTCATCGCGGCGCGGTGCTCGGCGTTCGCGCGGACGCCGAGGAGGCCGCCGTGCACGCGCGGATGCAGCGTCTTGACGCGTCCGTCCATCGTCTCCGGGAAGCCCGTGTAGTCGGCGACCTCTTGGACGCGGATGCCGGCCGCGGTCAGCGCGCGCGCCGTGCCGCCGGTCGACAACACGTCGAAGCCGAGTGCGACGAGTCCGCGGGCGAACTCGACGACGCCGGTCTTGTCGGTGACCGAGATCAACGCGCGACGCTTCATCCCTTCGACCTCTTGCTCTTCTCGCCGCGCAGGTAGCCCTCGATGAACGGCATCAGCTTGCCGTCGAGCACCGCGTTGACGTTCGACGTCTCGACGTCGGTGCGGAGGTCTTTGACCATCTGATACGGCTGCAGCACGTAGCTGCGGATCTGGTTGCCCCAACTGATCGAGCCGCGGTCGCCGTAGAACTTCGCCAGCTCCTCCTCGCGCTTCGCGAGTTCGAGTTGGTAGAGCTTCGCCTTCAGCATGTTCATCGCCTGGTCGCGGTTCTTGTGCTGCGACTTGTGGCTCTGGCACTTGACGAACAGTCCGGTCGGCAAGTGCGTGATGCGAACCGCGGACTCGGTCTTGTTGACGTGCTGACCGCCGGCGCCGCCCGAACGCATCGTGTCGACGCGGAGATCCTTGTCGGGGATCTCGATCTCGACCGTGTCGTCGAACTCCGGCACGACTTCGACCGACGCGAACGACGTCTGCCGGCGCGCATTGCCGTCGAACGGCGAGATCCGGACGAGGCGGTGCACGCCCTGCTCGGCCTTCAGATAGCCGTACGCATACGGACCGCGGACGAAGATCGTCGCGCTGCGGATGCCGGCTTCCTCGGCGGGTTGCAGGTCCTCCTCGTCGACGGTGAACCCCATGTCCTGCGCCCAGCGGACGTACATCCGCAGCAGCATCTGGGTCCAGTCCGAGGCGTCGACGCCGCCGGCGCCCGCCTGCAGCGTGACCATCGCGTTCTTGTCGTCGTGCGGACCGCCGAGCATCAGCTGGAACTCGATCCGCTCGATCGTCGCGGCGATCTGCGCGTGCAGGTCGACGAGGTCCTTCTCGACCGAGGCCGGGTCGTCGCCGGCGAGTTCGAGCAG
>JAEYTU010000678.1 GCA_023433825.1 Planctomycetota bacterium | reverse complement strand
CGGTCGTCGCCCCGTGCGCATTCCTGGGCTGCGCGTGCCGCGAATCCTCGCGCCTCGCAGCAGGTCTCGAGGTTCGTTCGCTGTCGGTTCTCGCGCGAAGTGCGAGGACCTTGGGCGGGTGCCCGATCGCGGGCCGCGATGGCACCCGAGTCGATCGCGCATGACACCGCCGCACGTCCTGGTCGTCGGTCCCTACGAACGGGGACCCGAGCACGAGCGCAATGCCGCCTTGCTGCGTGCGCTGTCACGCGTCGCCGTCGTCGACGAGATCCGTCTGCCGGCGGCACTCGTCGGTGCACCTGCGCGGTCGCGTCCGGCGGCTTCGCGGCGTGTCCGCACGAACGTCGCCGCCGCGCTCCGTGCGGCGCGCGTCGCCGGCGCGGCCGATCTCGTCGTCGTTCCGGATCCGTGGCCGTGGCCGGTCGCGCTGCTGCGCACGATGTTTCGCGCGCCGGTGTGGATCGACGTTCGCGGTCTCGCTCCGTGTGTCGACGCGGACATCGTCTCGACGACGTCGACCGCGATGGCCGAGCTGCTGTCGTCGCGCGGCGGCATCCCGCGGGACCGGTGCACGGTCCTCCCGGACACCGTGACCGACGTCGCGTCGGCGCCGATCACGACGCCGTCGACCTCGCCACGCCGCATCGTCGCGTTCGGCGGCGAGCAAGGTGGTGGCGTCGACGTGCTGATCGAGGCGCTTCGCGAGCGGACCGACTTCGCGCTGACGCTCGTCGGTGGTGACTCAAACGAACGGCAGCGCGCACTGCGACTCCGGGGCACGCGCCTCGTCGACGCCGACGTCGCGCCGCGCGATCGTCGGCGGCACCTCGACGACGCGACGATCGTCGCCGGCCTGCTCGGCAGCGGCGCGATCGTCGACGCGTCGTTCCCGCTGCATGCGATCCGTGCGATGGCGGCCGGGCGCGCCGTCGTGACCGCATCCACGCCGACGTCGCGTGCGTTCGTTCGCGATGGGGACGATGCGATCCTCGTTCGGCCGGCCGACGCTGCGTCGGTGCATGCGGGGCTCGACGGGTTGGTACGCGAGCCGGAACGTGCGCGCCAACTCGGCGCCGCGGCACGTGCGACGTTCGAACGGCGATTCGCACCCGACGTCTTCGCCGCGCGCGTCGCGTCGATCGTCGCGATGGCGACGGGGCACGACTGCGGCACGGCGCCGCCCGCTCAGTCCCAGCCGAACAATCGCGAAGCGTTCGCCGTCGTCGTCGCGGCGATTGCGTCGAACGACACTCCGCGTTCGGCCGCGAGCCGTTCCGCAGTTCGGACGACGTAGGCCGGCTCGTTGCGTTTCCCGCGCCAGTCCTGTGGTGGCAGGAACGGCGCATCGGTCTCGACGACGACCCGATCGTGCGACGCGATTCGCGCCGCAGCGCGCAGCGCCTCGGACTTCGGATACGTCAGCGGCCCGGCGAACGAGACGTACAGATCGAGTTCCTGTGCGCGCCGCATCTCCTCTGGTCCGCCGGAGAAGCAGTGCAGCACCGCGCGAACGTGGCGATGCGCGCAGAGGATCGCGAACACGTCGTCGAATGCGTCGCGGCAATGCACGATCACCGGCTTCCCGAGCTCGGCGGCGAGCACGAGATGGCGTTCGAACGAGACCTTCTGCAAGTCCGGCGGCGTTCGGTCGCGGTAGTAGTCGAGACCGGTCTCGCCAACCGCGACGCAGTCGGGCTCGGCCGCCATGGCTGCGATCTCGGCCCATTCGGCCTCGAGCCGCGAGGCATCGTTCGGATGCAGCCCCGCCGACCAGCGCACGTCGGCGAGATTCCGGGCCCGATCCCGCGCGCGACGAGTGCTCGCCGCGTCGATCCCGACGTCCACGAGTCGCCCGACGCCGGCAGCAGCAGCGCGCGCGCGCACGACGACCGCGTCCTCCGCCTCGTAGCCGAGGTGGCAATGTGTGTCGAACAGCACGAACCGATCAGCAGCCGTGCGTCTGCATCAGCGACTTCAGCTTCTCGCTGACGATCGGATGCGTCTGCTCGCGCAGTTCCTTCTCGAAGAACGGACACGCCTCGCGACCGAGGATCTTCCCGAGAGCCTCCAAGCAGTGATTGCGGAAGATCGGGTTGTCCGAGATTCCCGGTGGCTCGCGATAGACACGCTGGATCTCTTCGACCGCGTCGCGCGCCTTCAGTGTGCCGAGTTGTTTGACGACCTCTTGCGTCGTCGTCAGGTCGTGCTGATTGCGACCGAGCAGCATGATCAGCGTCGGGATGCGTTCCGGGTCGTCGGTCTCGCAATAGCGCGCGACGAAGTTGAAGAAGCCGGGGAAGTGACCGCCGTGCGCGTAGACGGCCTCGGGGAACTTCTCGCGAAACTCCTGCGGGATCCGGTCGGCATCGACGCCGCGACTCGACTCGTAATGGAGGATGTCGCGCAGCAGCTGTCCGGCGGCGACCCGATCGACGCGGATCAACTCGTCGGCCGCGTATTCACGCGTGCGCGGGCTGACCGGGAACTGCAGACCGCGCACGCTCTGAATCGCGATCTCTTTGCCGCGCGCCGGGTCGGCAGCCAGCAGCGCACGCAGCAGCCACTTGCGAAACTCGTCGTCCTCGACCGGCTTCGCCTTCAGATAGGCGGACGTGAACGACGCCGTCGCGTCGACGCCGAGTGCGGTGGCGCCTTCGAGCAGGTCGTGGATCCGGCGCTCGATCTGCGGGATCTCGGCGGCCGGCGTCGCCGCGGTCTGCAGCTTCGGCGCCCAGAATCGCAACTGCGAGACGATCGCATCGGCGCCGCCGACGCCGGCGCGCTGCTCGGCGCGCAGCAGTTGCAGCACGCGCTGGGTCTCGGCTTCGGTCTGTCGCAGCAGTTCGATCTCGCGGCCTTGCCTCCAGACCAGCACGACGGCACAGGTCGCGGCGGCGAACGCGAGGAACGCGAACAGACTTCCGATGACACTGCCCCGCGCGGGCGCTTGGTTCGACATGGCGCGGCACGGTAGCCATGGCATCGCGGGTGGTCACGACGCGATGTGCCGGTCGTGCCGCGATCCCTCGCGGGCGGCGATGGGCCGCAAGGGCCGCGAATCCTCGCGGCTCGCGACAGTTCACGAGGTCCGTTCGTTGGCGACGGCGGTTTGGTCGCGGCGCAGTGAGCGGCTCTGGAGGCCCCAGAAGACACGT
>JAEYTU010000654.1 GCA_023433825.1 Planctomycetota bacterium | reverse complement strand
CTACATGGACGAGGCCGAGCAGCTCTGCGATCGGATCGCAATCGTCGATCACGGCCGCGTCGTCGCGCTCGGCACGCCGCAGGAATTGAAGGAACGCGTCGGCGGACATCACGTCGTCGAGGTCGGCCTCGACGGCGACGACGCGCGCGTCGCCGCATTCGACTGGTCGGCGTTGCCGGGCGTGCACGCGCATCACCACCAGCCGGGTCGCCTTCGTCTGACCGTCGACGCACCCCACGCGACGATTCCGGCCGTGCTCGCCGCGATCCAGCGCGAGGGTCTGACGTTGGTCGGGCTCGCGACGCGCCAACTCAGCCTCGAGGACGTGTTCGTGCACTTGACCGGCCATCGCCTGCGCGAGGACGCATGACGTTTCGACCGCGCGTCGTCTTCGAGCTGGCGAAGTTGAACTTCCGCGAGTTCCTCCGAACGCCCGAGGCCGTGTTCTGGACCTACGGGTTCCCGATCCTGATGGCCGTCGTGCTCGGGTTGGCGTTCCAGTCCGGCGAACTGCCGAAGGCGCGCGTCGTCGTGCCCGACGGCGTGCACGCCGACGCGGTCGCGACGGCGCTGCAGCGGAGCGATCGCGTGCTCGTCACGCGCCTGCCGGAGCAGGACGCGCTGCGCGCGCTGCATCGCGGCAAGTTCGACCTGATGGTCGGTGGCAGCGCCGCAGAGCCGGTGTTCGCGATCGACCCGACGCGCCCCGAAGCCGACACGGCGCGGATGGTCGTCGACGACGCGCTGCAGACGGCCGCGGGTCGGCGCGACGCCGTCACGCCGCGGATCGATCCGGTCACGGCGCCGGGGTCGCGCTACATCGACTTCCTGATCCCGGGGTTGATCGGATTGAACTTGCTCGGCGCCGGCATGTTCGGCGTCGGCTTCAACCTCGTGAACATGCGCGAACGGCATCTGCTGCGCCGGCTGATCGTCGCGCCGATGGGCCGGTTCGAGTTCCTCGCGGCGTTCCTCGGCAGTCGGCTGCTGCTCGTCGTCCCCGAGTCGTTGATCGTCGCCGCGTTCGGCGTCCTCGCGTTCGGCGTGCCGTTCGAGGGGTCGCTGTTCTTGCTGCTGTTCGCCGTGCTGCTCGGTGGCATCGCGTTCAGCGGGCTCGGACTGCTGATCGCCGCGCGCCCGCGAACGACCGAAGGCGTCGGCGGGATGATGAACCTGATCATGATCCCGATGTGGTTGCTCGGCGGTGCGTTCTTCAGCAACGAACGCTTCCCCGACTGGATCCAACCGGTCGTGCAGGCGCTGCCGCTGACGCAGATGAACGAGGCGTTGCGCGCGATCCTGCTGACCGGCGACGGCATCGGCGCCGTCGCACTGCCGCTCGCGTACCTCGCCGCATTCGGCGTGGCGTCGATGTGGCTCGCGGTGCGCATCTTTCGCTGGACCTGACGCGCGCGACGCACTGTCGAGATCCGCGACGTCACGCCGCGTTGTCAGCGCCGGTTACGCAGCGGGGTACGGGAAACTCGACATGGGTTGCAGCGATCCGCGACAGTCGGCCGATGGGAGGCGTCGATGGACGCCCGTGCCCAGCGGAACCGGTGGCTGCGCGACGCAGCGCTCGCTGCGCTCGTCGTGTTCGCATCGGTGGCCGTCGCCGTCCAACTGATCCGATCGGTCGTCGAGACGGCGTACGCAGATCAGGTCCGCGCGCGGCTCGTCGCCGTTGCGCAGGCGATCGCGACCGTGATCGACCTCGACGCGCACGCGAAGCTCGACTCGCCGTCGCTGCAGAACACGCCGCAGTTCGAGGCCGTGGCCGGGCCGATGCGACGCGTCCGCGATGCGGTGCCTGGGGTCAAGTACGTCTACACGCTGCGACGCGCCGGCGACCGAATCGAGTTCCTCGTCGACTGTGCACCGGCCGGCGACTCGGACCACGATGGCGTCGACGATCAGGCGAAGTTGTTCGAGCACTACGACGACGCGCCGCCGGGCGCGTGGCGCGCGTTGACCGAGGGCGTCACGACGTGGACCGACGAGCCGTACACGGATAAGTGGGGGACGTTCATGACCATCTGGCACCCGCTGTTCGCGGCGGACGGCCGGCTGGTCTGCGTGCTGTGCGTCGACATGACCGGCGAACGGTTCCGCGAGGAGATGGTGGCGATCCGCGACGCGGGTCGCGTCGGTCTCGCGGTCGGGATCGTCGCCGCGTGCATCGTCGGCGTCGGGTTCGGCCTCGCGCGACGTGCGGCGCTGCGGGCGTCGGCACAGCGGCGCCTCGCGGCCGAGGAACTCGCTGCGGCGAAGGAGGCCGCCGAAGCTGCGAATCGGTCGAAGAGTGAGTTCCTCGCGAACATGAGTCACGAGATCCGCACGCCGATGACGGCGATCCTCGGGTACTCGGACCTGTTGCGCGAACGAGGCGCGGCGTCGGGGATGCCGGAGGAAGCGGTCCAGTACCTCGACACGATCGAACGGAACGCGGATCACCTTCTCGCGATCCTCGACGACATCCTCGACCTGTCGAAGATCGAGGCCGGCAAGGTCGTCGTCGAGCGGATCGCCACGCCGCTCGAGGGCGTCGTCGTCGACGTTCTGACGCTGCTGCGTGCGAAGGCCGACGCGAAGCAGTTGACAATCGGCGTCGAGTGCGCGACGGACGTCCCGGATCGGATCCTGACCGACCCGGTGCGACTGCGGCAGGTGCTGACGAACCTCGTCGGCAATGCGATCAAGTTCACCGAGCGCGGCGGCGTCACGGTGCGGCTCGCGTGGGCGGGGAGTCGGGTGGCGGGGACGTTGCGGATCGACGTCGACGACACCGGGATCGGGATGACGGCGGAGCAGTGCGGACGGTTGTTCCAGCCGTTCGAACAGGCGGACGCGTCGACGACGCGACGCTACGGCGGCACGGGGCTCGGGCTGCGGATCAGTCGCAAGCTCGCGCGCTTGCTCGGTGGGGACGTCGTCGTCGCGAGCGAAGTCGGGCGTGGCAGCCGGTTCACGGTCGAGATCCCGGCCGAGGTGGTTGTTCCGGCGACGTTCGGGCGTCCGCAGTTCGCGGCGCCGGAGACGCCAGCGGTGGCGACGCCGGCCGTCGAGGCGCTCGCCGGGGTGCGCGTTCTGTTGGCCGAGGACGGGCAGGACAACCAGCGTTTGATTCAGGCCGTGCTGCGGCGCGCCGGCGCGGACGTGACGGTGGTCGGCGATGGTCGGCAGGCGGTCGACGCGCTGCGGCGCGAGGGTGCGACGTTCGATCTCGTGTTGATGGACATGCAGATGCCGGTGCTCGACGGCTATCACGCGACGCGGCTGCTGCGCGGGCTCGGCTGCGCGGTGCCGATCCTCGCGCTGACGGCGAATGCGATGGTCGGCGACCGCGAGCGGTGTCTCGACGCCGGGTGCGACGAGTTCGTGACCAAGCCGATCGACCGCGCGCGGCTCGTCGCGGTCAGTCGCACGCTGGCCGGGCGCAGTAGCATCCCGCCGCATGTCCGACGCCCCTGACCTCGACGCTTGGTTGAAGCGCAATCCCGACGCCGTGGACCTTCGTCTGCCGCGTGCCGCCGTGGCCGCGCTCGCGCAGGAACTGCGCCAGCTGCGGCAGAGCGCCGATCGGCTGCGCAAGCAGAACAAGAAGGTGCGCGCGAAGGTCGTTCGTCTGAAGGGGGAGCCGGACGACGAAAAGTGAAACGAAAGTGCCTGGCACCTTTGTTTCACTTCGTGACGGAAAGTGAAATGAAAGTGCCAGGCACTTTCGTGTCAGTTTCCGACGACGACGAAGTTGTAGGCGGCGTGGGCGGCGATCGCGGCGGGGAGGAAGCCGGTGCGCGCGACGAGGATCGCGCACATCACGCCGACCAGGAAGACCGGCACCCACGCGATCGGCGGATGAACGACCGCGAAGACCGCCGCACTCCACAGCACCGCGGTCCGCGTCGGCAGCGCGCGTGACAGACTGCGGAACAGCATGCCGCGGAACAGGATCTCCTCGCAGATCGGCGCCGCGACGACGGCGAGCAGGATCAGGCCGTCGCGCGTGTACGCCGGGCCCGCGTCGGGCAGCTCGATCCATCCGCGTTCGGCCATGTACCGATACCCGCTCGTCGCCCCGAGCCCGGCGAGCGCCCCGAGCCCTGCGCCGAGGACCGTGTCGGACACCGCGCGCCGAACCGAGTGAACGCGCAGCCACAGTTCGTCGCGCAGCGACACGCCGCGCAACCGGAAGATCAGCAGGAACAGAACGGCGACGATCGAGCCGGCGATCGCGAACGACAGGAACAGGTGGTACGCGGTCACCGCGTCCTCGACGCGCCCGCGTCGCCACGGCAGCACGAGCAGCAACGCGACGGTCTGCAGGCCGAAGAACGACATCGCCGCGACGGTCGCGTCGTACAGCGACACCGACGGCCCCGGCGCCTCGATCGGATCCAGCAGGTACGGCAGCATCGCGCGAATGCGCAGCCACAGCGCGAACACCAACGTCGCGAACAGCAGCAACCCCGCGAGGCGCGGCGGCCAGTCGGGCGACTGAAGCCCGGCGACATAGGAACTCGCCAGGAACAGGTACAGGTACGCGTAGCGGATCTTGATCTGCCGCGGCACGTGATCGGCCGCCGGGTTCACGCCGAGCGCGCCGATTCCCGCCGCGAGCCAGCCGGCCAGCGACACACCGGCGACGACGAACGCCGTGTCGACGACGAACGCCGCATCGACGACCGCGCCGCTGCGCACCGTGAAGATCGCGATCGTCGACAGCGCGACCAGCAACCCGAACGCGGTCCACAGCGTGACCTTCCGCCGCAGCGTCGACTCCAACGTCGCCGGGAACGCATACAGCATCCAAAGCGCGCGCCCCTCGCCCGACAGCATCTGGAAGCAGCCCGGTGCGATCGCGTAGGCGCCGATGAAGTACGCGGCGACGAACTGCCACCGCGAGCCGCCGCCCTCGACCGCGCGCCCGATCCCCGGATTGACGATGACCTGCAGCGCGAGCATCGCGACCGGCACGACGATCGTCTGCACGAGGAAGTTGCGGTCGCGCAGCAGCAGCCGCACCTCCTTGCCGAGGATGCCGCGCCATGCCGACGGCCGCGTCCACCCGCTCCGCGTCGCGCGCTCGCCGCGGGGGCCACCGCCGGGCGGCAGCACGCCGCCGCGCAGCAGTCGACACGTTCCCAGAATCGCGACTCCGCCGACGATCAGCCCGAACCCGACGATCGCGATCAGACCGCTCGCGACCTCACCGCCGGCGACGGCCACCGGCCACGCGAACGGCGTCACGGCGAGCCATTCGGGCGCGGCGCGGATCAGCGTGACGAACCACTGCGGCGGCGTGTTCGGCGAGAACGCCAGCAGGATCCCGAACAGCGACGTCATCCCGATCAACGTCGCGATGCCCTGCAATCCGCGAACGCGATGAACCGGCAGCCGCAGGCGCGCCCAAGTCTCGAACCACAGGCGCAGCGCACCGGCGAGGAACGCGAGCGCCAGCGTCGCGACGACCGCATACGGGACCGCTGCGCCGCCATGACCCGCCGCCGCGAACAGCACGCCGAGGAACGGCAGCAGCATCAACCACGAGAACGGCTGGAACAGCGCGTACTCGAGCACCTTCGCCGTCACGATCGCGCGCGTCGCCACCGGGAACGTCAACAGCCACGGGAACGTCCACCCGACGCGCGCGAGGTCCGAACTCGCGGCACCGAGCATCGCGAAGAACATCGCGCCGAACAGCACGAGCAGCAGCAGCGTCGCACCGCGTTCGACGCGCGTCCGTGCGGTAGCGTCGGTCGGCCAACTCTCCGGCTCGATCCAGACCTGCAACGGATGATTGCGCTCGACCCGCGATCGCCAGACGTCGTCCGGTTCGGCGAGCCCGACCGCGAACTCGCCGGGCGTGGCGTCGACCGGCTCCGTCGTCGCGACCTCGATCAGCCCGTGCACGCCGCGCACCGAGAACAGCACCGGCCCGAGCAGGAAGAACGGCAGCAGCAGGACGAACAGTGCGACGAGCGCACCCGAACGCTTCCGCGGCGTCGCGCCGCGGCGCCCGTTGCGACCGACCGGGCGCGACTGCGCGATCCGGAATGCGCGCAGCGTCCGGCGCATCGCCGTCACGCCGAGCATCCAGACCAATCGCGCCGTCGACGGCGGCCGGCCGGCCCTCATGCCGGCGCATCCTCGCGCGCGACCTGGAAGAAGACGTCCTCGAGCGATCCGCCGGCCACCAGACTGCCGCGCAGCTCGTCGATCGTCCCGAGCGCCGCGAGACGCCCGCGATGCAGGATCCCGACGCGGTGGCACAGCCGCTCGGCCTGATCGAGCAGATGCGTGCTGTAGAAGACCGCCGTCCCGGCCGCCGCCGTCTCGCGGATCAGTTCCAGCAGCGAACGCGTCGCGTACGGGTCGAGCCCGTTCGTCGGCTCGTCGAGGATCAGCAGCTCGGGGTCGTGCTGCATCGCGCAGACGAGGCCGAGCTTCTTCTTCATCCCCATCGAGTAGTTGACGGCGTACTCGTCGAGCGCGTCGTCGAGTTCGAGCCGCTTCGCGAGTTCGAGCCCGCGCGCGATCCCGGCC
>JAEYTU010000624.1 GCA_023433825.1 Planctomycetota bacterium | reverse complement strand
GTCGAGGTCGCCGTCGTTGTCGAAGTCGGCGACGGCGACGTCCTTCGCGCCGACGAACGCCGACGTCAGTCCGTGCGCACGCCGCGCGAACCCACCGCGCCCATCGCCGGCGAACTGCACACACGACTCGACGCCGCCGCCGACGAGGAACAGATCGCGAATGCCGTCCCCGTCGAAGTCGGCGACGACGCCGCGCTGCGGCGAGAAGAACGGTTGCCGCGCTCCGGTCACACTGCGCGTGAACGGCAACGGTACACCGACCGTGAACGTCCCCTGGCCGTCGTTCCACAGCACGTCGTCGGTCGCCGACCCGATCCGGACGAAGTCGAGGTCGCCGTCGCCGTCGACGTCGAGCGCGAGCCCGAACGCCGTGTCGTTCACGAGTCCTGCCGGCAGACGGCCGATCGACTTGTCGACGAACGACTCGTTGCCGTCGTTGATCCACAGGCGCAGGTCGCCGCCGCAGACGAAGACGTCGAGATCCGAGTCGCCGTCGACGTCGGCCAGCACGAGATCGCGCGTGAACGTCCCGGCCGACGCCGGCAGTCGGCTCGACACGTCGCGGAATCGGGCGTGACCTTCATTGCGCCACAGCAATTCCGCACCGTCGAACTGCAGCTGCGGGTGCTGCGCGAGCAACAAGTCGACCCGGGCGTCGCCGTCGAGATCGCCGGCCACCATCCGCGTGATCTCGAAACGGGCCTCCGGTGTGTGGCCGGAGTTCTGTTCGCGGAGCTGCTGTGCGTTGGCGGCGGCGAGCGGGAGCGAGAGGGCGACTGCGAGGCGCAGAGCGGCGACGACGTTCGGTGTCATGCGGAGAACCGAGGGAGGATGTCCGGCGAGGGTGCGTCGACGACGCCGGTCGAGGATCGGGGCGGCGCAGGCTAGACCGAGACGGCGCGAGCCGACAGCCCCGCGACGACCGCTAGACTCCCGCGCCGCGCGCATGACTCGTCCTCGGTCCCGTTCCGTCGCTCTCTCGTTCGCCGCCGCATTCCTGTTCACGGCGGCGAGCGCAGCGCAGGTCGACGACGCAGGTCGCCTCCCGGTCACGGTGTCCGCCGATGTCGACGCCGCTTCGTTGGCGGCGACCGGCGTCGCGCAGCTTCGGCTGCGGTTCGTCACCGACGATGCGCTCGATCGCCCGTACTCGGTGCGCGTCGAGTTGCGCCGCGGCGGCCGCATGGTGCTGCGCCGCGACCACGCGCCACCGACGCCGACACGCGAATGGAAACCCGGCACTCCGGTCGAGTACTCGCTGCCGGTCTCGTTCCGGACGCCGCCGGACGGCGTCGGCGGGGGCGACATCCTGCAGGTCTTCGTCGGCTTCGTGGACCCGGCGGCAGAACGCGGCGACGTCGTCCCGCCGCGCGCGCCGCAGGCGGCCGCCGACGGACTCGCGCGCGTCGCGTCGTTCGCGTTCCCCGATCTGACCGCCATCGTGGGCGACGCCGCCGTCGACGCCGTGATCGCCGAGGCGACGGCGCTCGCCGCCAAGGCGCCGGAGCACGCGTTCGACCGATTGGAGTTCGCGTTCCGCCGCGTCGACGCATACCCAGCGAAGGCGAAGCTGCAGAAGGCGCTGACGCAGGTCGGTCGGATGCCGCCGCCCGCGATGACGTTCGAGGAGGCCGACATCGTCCGCGAACGGATCCGCGAGGAACGCGCGCGCTACCTGCGGCAGATCGCCGGGCGGCTGCACGATCGCGGGATGCTGCTCGGCGCGTTGATGCTGCTCGACGAGGTCGGCGGCGCGCTGCAAGCCGATGCCGATCGCGCGGTGCTCGGGGCGCTCGCCGACGCGCGCCGGGCGACGGCGGATCGCGATGCGATCGCCGCGCGCGTGTTCGCGTTGTCGTCCGAGCAAGAGGCGGAGGTCGCGAAGCTCGACGCGAGCACGCCGCGCGGACGCGAGCGGATCGACGTCTGCGTCAAGATGGCGACGGACCGCGCGCGGCGCGCGGTCGCCCGCGCACTCGTGCAGACGCTGGAGTTCACGCCCGAGCACCGCGCCGAAGCCGCGGCGGCGCGCGAGCGAATCGAGGCCGCGTGGCTCGCGGACGTTCCGCCGGACGAACGCAAGGAAGCGTTGGCGGCGATGAACCACGCGTGCTGGGCGCGCACGACGACGCGGCTCTCGCACCGCTTCGTCGTCATCGGCCCGAAGGCGCTCGTCGACGGCATTCCCGCGGACAGTCTGCTGCGATTCGACCTCGCGTATCTGTACCTGACCGATCTGTTCGGCCGCGTGCCGAACCCGGGCGGCGACCGGGTGACGGTCTATTGGAAGGAGCTGTGGGAGTTCGGCGGTGGCGTCGGCGGCGGAAAGATCATCGACATCGGCAATGCCGATCCGACGGCAGCGGGAACGCGGATCGACACCGGGCTGCTGTATCACGAGCTGACGCATTGCGTCGACGACACGCGGCCGATCTATGGCGGATTGCGCGAAGGGCTCGCCGACTTCGGCGCGGCGTTCGCGCAGATGGAACTCGGTCAGGTCGCGGCCGGGCGCGCGGCGATCGGCATGGCGCGGCGCGCGTTCCTCGAGGACTACCTCGAACGCGACCTCGAGTACTGGCGCATACCCAACTACGGCCCGAGCGCCGGCTTCCTGCTGCACTTCGTCGTCACCTACGGGAAGAGCGACGACGGGTACCGGTGGGAGCTGTATCGCAAGTTCTTCCGCGACTATCGCAAATGTCGCGTCGACGACGCGCGAACGCCGACGCTGGCGCGCGCGTTCGCGTTCCACCTCGTCGCGGCGTTCGGCGAGAAGGCGTTCGACGATCTGATCCGGTTCCGCTGGCCGCTTCTTCCGGGTGACCTCGACGCGATTCGACGCGAGCAGGTCGCGGTCGGACGAACGCAGCTAGCGCCGACGTTCGCCGGAGATCCGGGCTCGCCGTTGCCGCGCGACGGGATGGCGTCGCGATTGCGGCGCGAAGACGCGACGCTCGACGACTACGCGATGGAGTTGGGCGTCGTGCGCGATTGGCACGTCATCGGTCCGTTCCGCCGCGAAGGCGTCGATCCGGACGCATTTCGGTTCGAACCGGAACACGAGATCGACCTGACGGCGCGCTATTCGAGCATCAACAACAATCCGACGTGGCGGCGGCCGGGTCCGCGGCCAGTCACGGTCACGCCGACGGGATGGTTGAAGTTCGAGTTCTCGTACATGGACGACAGCGCGATCTATGCGCTGACCCATGTCACCGTCGAGCATGACGTCGAGGCGTGGTTCCATCTGCGCGCCGACGACGACGTGACGCTGTTTGTCGACGACCGGTTGATCGGCAAACACGATTTCGCACAGGGTGCGCTCGGTCCGTGGCGTCCGGATTGGCGGGTTGCGCTGCCGGATGCGATTCGATTTCCGGTCGCATTGACGAAGGGACGCCACAAGGTCCTCGTCAAGGTGCGCAACGGCAGCGGGGCATCGGGACTGATCCTCGCGATCGCGCAGCGCAACGGGACGCCGCTGCCCGGATGGAAGGCCGACGCCGAACCGCCGGCGAAGAAGCTCGCGGCGATCGAATGGCCCGACGGGCGGCGCTGGCCGTCGCGCTTTCGAACGCGTTTCGACGTGTCGGGCGCGCATCGCAAGCTGGAGACGCCGGTCGGCAAGTGGCGCGTTCGCAACGGCGCACTCGAGGGCTATGCGAGCGAGCGCGAGGTCGAATGGCGCAAGTACACC
Source organism: Planctomycetota bacterium (assembly GCA_023433825.1). GTDB lineage: Bacteria > Planctomycetota > UBA1135 > UBA1135 > UBA2386 > JAEYTU01. The sequence goes on along the minus strand of JAEYTU010000624.1, from coordinate 3,517 downwards.
GTTCGCCCGGGCTTCCCGAAGGACTCGCCTTCGAACCTCGCGTGGCTTCCCGAGAAGGCGACCGAGCAGCTCGACGCGTTCTGGTTGGCGATCGACCTCGCCGCAGGAGCCCGCGCGCCGAAGCTGTGCGTGATCGTGCAGGGCGAGGGCCGCCGCGACGCGCTGTCGGGTTGGTCGCTGATCCTCGAGCCGCACGGCGGCGAGGTTCGCGCGTACCTGGAGCGCTACGACCAGCGCATTCACATGTCCGGCTTCGTGCCGTTCGACGTCGACGCGAAGAAGCCGGTGCGTTTGGAGGTGTCGTCCTTCGCGCAGCGAATGACCGTCAAGCTCGGCGACCACGTCCTCTTCGACCAAGCGCCGATCCCGACGATCCCGGGCAAGCACCGCATCGGCCTGGCGACGTGGGGTGAGGCGTTGCGCGTGGATGCGATCGAGCTGCGGGGGCCGACGCGGACGCGGTGATGTGTTGCCAAGTCCGCCCCGAAGCTCTCCATCTCTCGCCCTATTGGCCGCAGCAATTGACCAAAGGACGTCGCCATAGAGATTCCAGTCTCGTCGAGTGCTTCACTGCGCGGCCCTCGATTGCACTGACCTCAGTACGAACCCATTATGTCGAAAGATCCCAGCGCAATATTGCCCGCTCCATATCTTCATAGAAATTGGCGCGCTTTCCTTAATCGGACGCACGCAAAGGAATCGCGCGAATGGCCCGTCTATTCAGATGCACTCTTTACAGGGGATCTGCGAGATCTCGGTCCGTACTCTGTACTCAACACCATCTCAATTCCAATCTATGGACGCGCTCGTCCCATCTTAGTCGTCCGCGGAGGCATTTGCGCGGACGAGCACGGCGACGGAAACACGCGCGCCGTTTATCACGGTGACCATCACTCGAACGAGTTGGTCGCCCTGCTCTCACTGTGTTTCGGAGTTAGGCTGAGAGCGGGTGCTCAATCGCGCATGTTTACTCATGGTGGCGACCCCCTTGGCACGCCCACGTCTTTTGGAGACCCGATAGAGTATGTCTTGCCTCAGGGTCCATTACGGATTCCGATCCTAGCAAGAGGGCCGACGAACCCCGTGCATCTCCGCGACGATGTGTCTTCCAGGCGACTTCGAACACTGCCGCAGCTCGACCCGGGATCGGCTGGCTGCCTCATTAAGTCCGCGCGCCTCTATCAGAATGCGCTTTGGGTGGCTGAGGATGATCCGAGCATGGCATGGATGTACCTCGTGTCTTCAATCGAGACCGCCGCTGGCCAATGGCAACGTCGACGCCGTTCCGACGTTCAAAACCTCAAGGATTCAATGCCTGACCTTGTGAGGGTTCTAGCGGCTTGCGGGGGCGAGGCGCACGTCAGCGCCGTCGCAGCGAAGTTGGCTCACCTCACTGGATCGACGAGGAAGTTCTTGGACTTCATAGATGCATTTAACCCAGGGCCGCTCGCCGAACCACGAATGCGGCAATTGGCGGTCGATTGGAGCCGACTACGGGAGTTGGTAGCTATCGTCTACAAATGGCGCTCCCAGGCGCTGCACGCGGGCACGCCGTTTCCCGCTCCCATGTGTTGGGCGCCACTCGTTGTGGGTCGATGCCGCATCGATTTCCCGAATGAGGTCGATGGAGCCGTTGCTGAGGTACCCATCGGATTCGCCTCGGGTACGGGCGACGCAATGTGGGATCACAAGGACATTCCTATGCAGTTGCACGTCTTTGAACATATAACGCGTGGGGCGCTACAACTTTGGTGGGATAGCCTTGTCGGTTGATATTCGACGGCGGTACTAGCTCACGCAATAACACTCCGTCATTCGCTTAATCGGCCATCCCACTGGTTCGCTCTGCGAACCCCCGGCACATTCCCCGAATGCCCCATCGCCTCCTCCTCGCGACCCTGCTCCTCGGCGCATGCACGACAACTGCGCCCGACCACCCTGCGCTGCAGCCGGTCGCCGACGACCTCGCGCCGTTCGTCGAACGCCAGCTCCGCGAGATGGGGATTCCGGGCGCCTGCATCGCAGTCCTCGATGTCGACCCGAAGACCGGCGAGGAACGGGTGCTGACGCGCGCGTTCGGCACGCTGACCCCGAGCGGCGGCGCGATGCGCGCGGACGCGATCCATCGCGTCGCGTCGATCAGCAAGCTTTACACGGCGACCGCGGCGATGGTCCTCGTCGAACGCGGCCTGCTCGACCTCGACGCGCCGGTCACGACCTACCTGCCCGACTTCGCGCCGCGCACGACGCACACGACCCCGATCACGCTGCGGCACTTGCTCGGCCACCGCGCCGGCGTCGTCCGCGAGGCACCCGTCGGCCACTATTTCGACCCGACCGCGCCGACGCTCGCGGCGACCGTCGCGAGCCTGAACGACACCGATCTCGTCCACGCGCCCGGAGCGAAGTTCAAGTACAGCAACCCCGGCATCGGCGTCGTCGGCGAGGTCGTCGCGCGCGTGACCGGCAAGTCGTTCGAGGACGCGATCCGCGACCTCGTGCTGACTCCGCTCGCACTGCACGACAGCGACTTCGCGCCCCGCGCCGATCTCGTCGCGCGCGCCGCCGACGGCGTCATGTGGACCTACGACGGGCGAACGATTCCGACGCCGACGTGGCCGTTCGGCTACGGCCCGGCGGCGAACCTGCGCAGCAGCGTCGTCGACCTCGTCTTGTTCGCGCGCAGTTGGATGCCCGACGCGAAGCGCCGCGTCGTGTCGCCGGCGACGCAGGCCGCGATGTGGACGCTGCCCGACGGAACGTCGCGCGGCTGTGCAATCGGCTACTTCGTCAGCGACTTCGACGGCCACCGCCGAGTCGGCCACGACGGCGCCGTCTACGGCTTCGCGTCGGCGCTGCGCGCGCTCCCCGACGCCGGCCTCGCCGTCGCCGTCGTCTGCACGAAGGACTTCGGCAACGACGTCAGCGAGGCGATCGCCGATCGCGCGCTGCGCGCCGCACTCGCGGCCCGCCGCGGCGAGACGCTGCCGCCGACGACGTTCCCGACGTCGGTCGGCGCCGAGGCCGCGCGCGCGCTCGCCGGCCGCTACCACGCCGGCCCGAACCGCGTCGAACTGATCGCACGCGGCGACGAACTCCATCTCGACCCGAGTCGCGGCCAGCGCACGCGCATGCGTCGCGACCCGACCACCACCACTGCGCTGATCGCCGACGACGTGCTCGGGATCGGCGCGCCGCGCTGGACGATCCGCGGCGACGGCACCTTCCACGACGGGAGAACGATATTCGTGCGAGACGAGACCCCACCGGCCGAGCCCCCCGCCGAGCTGTTGCCGCTGCTCGGCGAGTACGGCTGGGACCACAACGTCCTCGTCGTCTACGAGGACCACGGCCGCCTCGCGACGTTGATCGAATGGGTCGTGCGCGACATTCCGACGCGCGAAGCCGCCGACCGCTACCGCTATGCGTCGGGGATGTACGGCGGCGACCAACTCGTCTTCGAACGCGACGAACGCGGCCGCGTCGTCGCGGCCGTCCTCGGCGGCGCGCGCTTCCC
>JAEYTU010000459.1 GCA_023433825.1 Planctomycetota bacterium | reverse complement strand
CGCCGGGTCCTTCTCGATCGCCTTCGTCGTGATCGCGGCGAGGTCGCGCGGCAGCCACCGTCGCCCGCGCCGCGGGTCCGGCGGGTCGCGCGACAGGATCCGCTGCAGCACGAGCTCGGTGTCGGTGCCGTCGAACGCGCGCTCCAACGTCACGCACTCGTACAACGTCGCACCGAGCGAGAACACGTCGCTGCGAACGTCGACGCCGTCGACGCCGTTGCGGATCCGTTCCGGCGCCATGTAGTGCGGCGTGCCGGCCGCGACGCCGATGCGCGTCAACGTCGGATCGTCGGCGTCGCGCGCGAGTCCGAAGTCGCCGAGCACCGCGGACCCGTCTTCGCGGAGCAGCACGTTCGACGGCTTGACGTCGCGATGCAGCAGCCCGGCGTCGTGCACGTGCTGCAGCGCGTCGGCGATCGTCGCGACGGCCTGCAGCATCGCACGCAGCGAGTCGCCGCGATGGCCGCCCGAGTCGCGCAACTCGACGATGCGATCGGCGAGCGTCGTGCCCTCGATCCGCTCCATCGCGATCCACGGCCGCCCGTCGTGCTCGCCGACGTCGAAGATCCGCACGACACCGCGGTGATCGAGGCGCGCCAGCGCGAGCGCCTCGCGACGAAACCGGGCCAGCGTGACCGGACGCCCGGCGAACTCGGCGTGAAGCACCTTCAGCGCGACGTGCCGGTCGAGGGCCGACTGATACGCCGCGAACACGACGCCGACGCCGCCGCGCCCGAGTTCGGCGTCGATCCGATACGGACCGATCTGCTGCGGTTCGACGCCGTCGTCGTCGGCGCCGGCACTCGTCGGATCGTCGAGGAACGACGCGAGCAGATCGGCGTGCTCGGGATGCGCCGCGAGCAGACTCTCGCGCGACGCTCCGGAACACTGCCACGCGAGATAGATCTCGAGCGCGCGCACGAGCCGCGTCGATGGGTCGGTCATCGCACCACCGCCCGCGTCATCCGACCAACTCCCCGAGCCGGCCGTCGCGCAGTCCGACCAGCGTCTGCGCGAGCTTCGGCATCGCGCGTCGGTGCCGCATCCGCGCCGCGTCCTCGGAGAGCCGAAGCCGCGCGCCGATCTCGGCGAACGACAGCGCCTCGAACTCGCGCAGCAACACGACGTCGCGGTCGTCGGGCTCGAGCAACTCGAGCGCGAGCCGCACCCAGTCGCGCATCTCGGTCCGCGCGGCCGCGTCCTCGGGGCGCGTTCCGTCGCTCGCTGGATCGAGGTGCAGCACGGTCTCGCCGGTCCGCGGCGGCGTCTCGCGGCGAAGATCACGCTTCTGCGCCTGATCGTGATGCGCCTGCATCCGCAGCACGTTCTCGACCATCTTCGCGAGCAGCGCGCGCAGGTGCGCACGGTCCGACACGACGAAGCGCGGACTGCCGCGGAGCACTTCGACGAGCGTCATCTGGACGATGTCCTGCGTCTCGTGGCGCCGCCGCAGCAGCGGCCCGAGGCGCCGGCGAACGTGCGCCGCGATCCAGTCGGCCTCGCGTTCGACGATCGTCGCGAGCGCCTCCTCGTGTCCGGCGTGCCAGCGCATCAACAGTTCGCGGGTCTCGGTCATTCGCTTGCGACGCGGAAGCGCGGGATTGGACGGGCGCTCGACCCGGACTGTCAATCGGCGAAACGTCGATAGACTGCGCGGCCGACTCCGCATGAGCGACGACCGAACCACGAACCCACGGCTGCTGCGCCGACTCTGCATCGACGTGCTGCAACGGACGCCGAGCGCCGCCGAGCGGCGCGCGATGACCGACGCGCCGGTGGCAGCGGTCGTCGCGCGACTGCTCGCCTCGCACGAGGCGATGCAGGTCTTCGTCGAGGAGGAGCTGTGGTACTTCCTGCTGATCGACGTCTTCCGACCCCGCACGAAGAACTTCGAGGATCTCCCGGAGCGGCTTCGGACCGGCGCCGCGACGCCCCATGACGCCGTGGCCGAGGTCCTGCTGTCGACGAGCTTCTCGCTGCGCAACCCGGGCAACGACACGTTCGTCACGGTCGTCCTCGAGCAGTGCCTCGGCGTTCGCGTGCAGGATCGCGCCAGCGCGCCGCTGCTCGCCGCCGGCAAGCAGATGTACGACGGCCGCAAGGCGCGGCTGCTCGGCAAGGACGGCGCGAGTCAGTCCGACTTCGTTCGGATCGTCCTCGCCGACCCTTCGTTCACGCGGCACCTGCTCGACCGTCACCACCGCCGCGTGCTCGGCGTCCCGCTGCCACGCGACTTCGCCGTCGATGCCGTTCACGCCGATCCGAAGCGCTTCTTCGCGACGCTGCGCGGCTGGCTCTCGTCCCCGGCCTACGAGGCGACGCTCGCGACGCCGCGCGCGAAGACCGACCACCAGTTCGTCCGCTCGCTGTACATGGACCTCTTGGAACGGACGCCGGACCACGAAGAACTGCGCAACATGCGCAACGCGCTGACGTCGATGGCCGATCCGGCGCCGCTCCGTGCCGTCCTGGCGAAGGTCCTCCTCGACTCCGGGAAGGCGCGTCTTCCCGCCCACGAGAAGGGCAAGGAAGGCGCGTTCGTCGCGGCGTGTTTCGAGCGCTACCTCAGCCGCACGCCGACGCAGCAGGAGAGCGCGCGGTTCGTCACGGCGATGACCGAGGGCGTTGCGACGCCGACGCACGTCGTCCGGGCCCTCGTGGCATCCCCGGAAGCCGCCTACCATTGACCGGTCGACCGACCCGAGCCCAGTACCGATGACCGAACGCATGCAACGACGCGATTTCCTGAAGCTCGGCGCCGCCGCGTTCACCGTCCCGGCACTGCCCTCGATGCCGTGGCTGCAAGCACCCTCGGATCGGAAGACCAAGCACGTCGTCCTCGTCGCGTTCGCCGGCGGCGTGCGCTCGAAGGAGGTCCTCGGCACGCCGCAGAACGTCCCGAACCTGATGCGGATCGCGAGCCAGGGCGTCGTCATGCCGAACGTCGTCTGCGAGAACGTCGGCCACTACGGCGCCGCGCTGTCGATCTTCACCGGCAACTTCGAGTACCTCGGCATCCGCGAGAACGAGCGCGGGACGAACCCGACGCTGTTCGAGTACCTGCGAAAAGACGCCGGGTTCGGCCTCGGCGACGTCTGGCTGTCGACGGCCGGCGGCGCACAGGGGCGACTGTTCGCGCACAGCGATCACCCGGCCTACGGTGCCGACTTCGCGGCGAACCTGATGGACGGCGACGGAATCTTCAACGTCGAGTTCAAGAAGGTGCTCGACGCGTTCGGCCGGCCGAAGCCGGAGACCGACGCCGATCGCATCGCACTCGACACGCTCGGCGACGCGCTCGATCCGTCGCGACTCGGCACGCTCGGCAACGCGAAGCCCGACGCGCAGCAGATCCGCCGCGTCGAGCGCTTCATCCTCGACGAACTCGCCGGGACGACGACGCGGCTGACCGGCCCCGGCGCCGGTGACGCGAAGGCGATCCGGCTCGGCCTGCAACTGCTGCGCGTGTTCAAGCCGCGCGTGCTCGGGATCACGCTTCAGAACGCCGACGTCGCGCACGGTTCGTTCAACGCCTACGTCGACGTGATCCGGCGCAACGACCAGGAGATCGGCGCGCTGTGGGACGCGATCCAGCAGGACCCGGCGCTGAAGGACACGACGTCGCTCGTCGTTCTGCCGGAGTTCGGGCGTGACAAGGACCTGAACGAGCGCAACGGACTCGATCACGGCGACCGTTCCGACGAGATGCTGAAGGTGTTCCTGCTCGCCGCGGGACCCGACTTCCGCAAGAACAAGGTCGTCACCGCCGAGGCGAAGACGATCGACGTCTGCCCGACGCTGCTGTCGATGTTCACGCGCAAGCCGCCGGCGCTGTCGCGCGCGCGCGTGCTGCGCGAGCTGTTCGCGTGAGCCGAGGCCGCTTCGTCTTCGCGACGACGGCGGCGTTCGTCGGGTCGCTGCTGTTCGGCGCTCCGGGCGCGCGCGATGCGGCGCACGCGACGGCGAACGCGACGCCGCACGCAGCCACGACCGACGCCGGCTGCCTGCAGTGCCACGGCGGCATCGAGGAGATGCATCCTTGGTATCCGCTGTCGTGCACCGAGTGCCACGGCGGCGAAGGCGCGGCGACGACGAAGGAACGCGCGCACGTCGCACCGTCGAGCCCGCTGCCCGGCGACGAGCGCGTGCTGCCGCGCAACCACGACCCCGAGTACCTGCGCTTTCGCAATCCGACCGACCTCCGCGTCGCGCAGAAGGTCTGCGGCGACTGCCACGGCGATCTGGTCTCGCATCTCGAGAAGTCGCTGCACGGGACGACGGCCGGTCACCTCGGCGACGGCTTCTACGAGCACGGTCTCGTCGCGAAGAAGCACCCGGCGTTCTCGATCTTCCCGGTCCGCGATCTCGACGGTGACATCCCGCAGGGCGCGCTCGCGGCGACGACGCAGGTGCCGGGCTTCGCTTCGACCGGCAAAGCCGACGCGATCGCGACTCACTACACGGATCTGCCGCGCAAGGCGTGCATGCAGTGCCATCTGTGGAACGAGGGCCGCGCCGTACGCGGGCGACTCGGGCTCGACGGCGACTATCGCGGCAGCGGCTGTGCGGCGTGCCACGTGACCTACGCCGACGACGGTCGCAGCCGTTCGCGCGACGCGACGATCGACAAGCGCGAACCCGGTCATCCACTCGAACACCGGATGACGAGCCGCATCCCGACCGACACCTGCACGCGCTGTCACTACGGCGACGCGAGCATCGGGCTCAACTTCCGCGGCCTCGCGCAAATGGTCCCCGGCCAGCCGGGCGGACCGGAGGTGCCCGGCACGACCGACACGCTGAAGAACGGCGTGTTCTACGTTCGCGATCCGGAGCTGACGCCGCCCGACCTGCACCACGCGGCCGGCATGCACTGCATCGACTGCCACACGCTCGCCGACACGATGGGCGACGGAAACATCTGGCCGAACATGGACCACGCCGTCGAGATCGAGTGCACGGACTGCCACGGCACGATCGAGCGCGTCAGCGATCTGCAGACGAGCCGCGGCCGGAGGATCAAGAACCTCGTGCGCGACGGCGACGCGTTCTTCCTGCTGTCGAAGGTCACCGGCAAGCGGCATCCGGTCGTGCAGGTCAAGCACGTCGTCGATCCGCAGCATCCTGCCTACAACGCGCGCGCGGCGGCGGCGATGACGAGCGATCACGCGCGGCTCGAGTGCTACACGTGCCACTCGGGCTGGAACCCGAACTTCTTCGGGTTCCACTTCGACCGCAACGAGCAGTTCACGCAGCTCGACCTGCTGTCGGGACAACGGACGCCGGGGCGCACGACGACGCAGGAGAAGGTCTTCGCGACGTTCAGCCAGTTCCGACTCGGCTTCAACCACGAGGGGATGATCGCGCCGTACATGGTCGGCTTCTCGACGGTCGGCTCGGCACACGACGGCAAGGGCCGCGCGATCGTCGATCAGGCGATGCCGGTCACGGCGGCGGGTCTGTCCGGCGTCTCGCTGATTCCGCATCAGACGCACACGACGAACAAGGCCGCGCGCGACTGCGTCGAGTGCCATCGCAGCGGAACGACGTATGGACTCGGGTCGGTCAACTTCCGGCTCGTGCGCGAGTACGGGTTCGCGATCGACGCGCGCGGCCTCGTGACGATCGCGATCGATCGGAAGACGCCGGCGCGGACGGCCGCCGTCGCGACGCTGCGGCTCGACGCCGAGCCGGTCGCGATGGCGCTCGTCTTGGATCCACTGCAAGGGCGCGCGACGCATGCGATCGTCGCGACGAACGACGGTTCGCTCGTGACCGTGTCGCTGCGCAACCCGGTGTTGCCGCAGGTCGTCGGCAAGCGGCAGAAGAGCCTCGTCGATCCGCGGCGACTGCTCGTGCAGGGCGGCAAGCTCTATGCAGCCGACGGCGTCGGCGGCGTCGCCGTCTTCGACGTCGAGAAGCCCGAACGGCCACGACCGCTCGGCGTG
>JAEYTU010000419.1 GCA_023433825.1 Planctomycetota bacterium | reverse complement strand
CCGCGGGGCAGCGTTCGTCGCATCGACGCGCGCGTGGCCCGAATCGGTGCACACGCTGCGCGATGCGCTGACCGCCGAGTCGGACCCGTTCGTCCGCCGCGTCATCGTCGAGTGCATGGGCGCGTGTCGCGACCGCCGCAGCGCCGAGGCGGTCGTCGAGCAGTTCTCGCGCGCGCTGCACCAGGGTGATCTCCGCAGCGCAGAATCCGCGCGGCGGACACTGCAACAGATGTCGGGGCTCGACTACGGCACCGCGATCTCCGCGTGGCAGGGTTGGGCTCGAACGCTGCCCGAGCGGTAGCTGCCCCAAGGCTTCAGGGAGTCTCGATGGAGGAATGGAAGATCCGCGCCGAACGCGGGCGTTGCGAGAAGCCGCGGTGTCCGTTGCCGAGCGCGAAGTCGTTCTTCGCGGTCCTGCAACTGCCGCAGTGCACGCGACTCGACCTGTGCGACCCGTGTTTCGCCGAGCACGAGCAAGGGACCGACAAGCCGCCGATCTTCTGGCGCGCGCGGCGCAAGACCGGTTCGAAGGAAGTCGTTCTCGACCTCGAGTCGCTGCGTGTGCTGTTCGATCGCCTCGGCGCCGAGCCGGACCCGCATGCGCAGGAACTGCGCTACCTCGTCGCGCTGCTGCTGCTGCGCAAGAAGGTCTTGAAGCTCGTCGATCCAGCGGCCGCTTCGTCGGATCTCGACGCCGAGATGGAGAGCGCCGACATCGTCGTCTTCGACCCGAAGCAGCCCGAGATGGCGCCGGTCGCGCTGCGCGGGCCGGAGCTCGACGATCAGCGGTTGGCGGCGTTGAAGCAGGATCTGCTGGCCGCGCTGTGATCGACGACGCGGCTCAGCGCCACGCCACGTCCCACGTCATCACGCCGTCGTCGACGATCATCGCGTCGATCGGCACGAGCAGGATCGCCTTGTGCTTCTCGGCGTCGACGACGACGCCGCGACCGCGCGGATGAACGCCGTTGCCGCCGACGACGCCCGGCAGCAGCAATTCGAACTTCACGGCGTAGCCGACCTTTCCGAACGTCTCGGTCGGGTCGAACGTCTTCTGCACGCGCGTGCGGTCCTCGCGGCTCGGCGCGAGTTTCCGGAACCACTTGGCGCTGTCACCGCGCGGCAGCGTGACGCTGACGAAACCGAGTCCGGTGTCGGTCGTCCCGGTTCGGAACGTGATGTCGTCCAGAGTCATTCCGTCGAGGTCGGCCACGGTGCCTGCGCTGGTCTGCAGGACGGCGCGCTCGTTCCACGTCACACCCTTCGCGCCGGCCTCCATCGGCCCCGGGCCTTCCTGCATCAACAGGCTGCTGACGTGCAGCGTCGCGCTGCGGTCGGCCTTCATGTCGATGCGGATGCGGACGACGTCGTCGGCTCCGCATCCGGCGCACAGCAGCGAGAGCAGAGCGAACGTCACGACGAGGCGGGCGCGCATGGCGGCGGATCATCGCCCCGTCGAACGACCGATCAAGCCACGCGCGGCGGCGACGTTCGCAGCCAGCGTGCGACGAAGATCGCGGCGACGACGCCGAGCGGGAGGGCGACGACCAGCGGTGCGACGTCGAGCATCCCGGGCAGCGTGAGCTTGCCGTAGCTCAACGGTTCGAGCAGCCGCGTGACGAGGCCGTCGTACATCGCCGTGAACACGGCCGTGCCGGCGAGTCCGCCGACGACGACGAACGGCGCGTCGGGGCGACCTTCGGCCGAGCCGGCGAGGGCGGTTCCGGGGCAGTAGCCGGTCAACGCGAAGCCGACGCCGAACAACAGTCCGCCGAGCGCGTTCGCGACGACGTGGGTCGCCTTGACGTCGAAGTGGCCGATGCCCAGGGCGGCGAACGCGGCGAGTCCGACGACGCCGATCGCGATCGCAGTCACGAGCACCTTCAGCAGATGCAGGTCACGGAAGCGCAGCATCGCGATGATGCCGCGAGGGTTCGTCAGTCCGGCGGCGACGAGCGCCGCACCGAACAAGACGCCGGTGAACAGGCCGAGCAGGGACATCACGACACCTCCGTTGGGCGATAGACGAGACGCGCGACGACGGCCGCCGTGCCGAAGGCCGCGAGGAAGAACACGATCGAGCTGACGGCCAGCTGCGAGACACCCGACAGGATGTGGCCGCTCGTGCAGCCGCCCGCGAGTCGCGCGCCGAACAACATCACGGCGCCGCCGAGGAACGCGATGGCGAAGCGTTGCGGGCGGCTGGTCCCGAACCGGCTCGCGAACGGCTCCGGGACGGCAGGGTGCCGCAGGCGACGCGTCAGCAGAGCCGTCACGAACGCGCCGAGCGGAATGCCGATCACGAGCCACTCGCCGTAGCCGAGCTTGATGCCCGACTTCTGCAGGTAGCTGCTGTTCGAGGCGGCCTCCGGCGCGACGACCTTCGCGATCCCGCCGACGGCGGTGACGTACTGGGTCGAGACGCCGAGTGGCTTCGCGGTCAGGGTCGCGAACAACAACACGGCGGCCAGCGCGATGCCGCCAAACAGCCATGGGCCGGTAGTGCCGCGACTCGTCGCGTGGAGCAGCGGTTGTCGGGGTGCGTTCATTGGCAGTGATCCTTTGCTGACGGTGTTGGGAGCGGCACGAAAGGCCCCAGCAAGCACTGTCCCGTCGCGGCCCGCGATGTCGGTCATCGCGCGTAGCGCGATGGCCTTGGGCTGCGGCCCGATCGCGGGCCGCGGTGGGAGCAGTGGGTGTGGTTTCATCGGCGGCGCCTTGGCAATGCACGTGCCGTCGCCGCGCCGCGGCGCCGGGCCCGATGGTGTCGGGGCTTCGGCGCTTCCTTTGTTTCAGTGTGGTTGCACTGTGAAACGCCGTGTTGCATACCACGCAACATGAAACCGACCACGGCCCGCCCTGAACTCGCCGCGGTCCTCGGCACGACGTCGCTCGAGGAACTGTTCGAGGTGCTGACCGACGGCGTCTGCGTCCTCGACGCCGACGGGCGCGTCGTCTCTTGGAACCGCGCCGCGGCCGAGATCACTGGATTCGAGGTCGAGGAGGCGATCGGACGCACACCGGACTTTCTCGAGGGGATCGGCTGCCCCGGCTTCGGGAAGCTCGTCGCGGCACTGCGTGGCCCGCCGCCGGGCGACGCCGAACTGCGCGACATGGAATGCGCCGTCCGCGGCAAGGCCGGGCGCCCGGTGCGCTTGTTCGGGCATGCGCGGATCCTTCGCGACCGCCGCGGCGCCGTGCGCGGCGCGATTGCGTGCTTCATGGACCTGACGCCGATCGACACGGTCGCGCAACGCGTCGCCGTCCTCGCGGAGGATCTCGACGTCGAACGCGGCTTCGGTCGGCTCGTCGGCCGCAGTCCCGCGATGCGGATGCTGTTCCGCCAGATCCAGCGCGCCGCCGCCAGCGATGCGACGGTCCTGCTGTCCGGCGAGAGCGGGACCGGGAAGGAACTCGTCGCGCGAACGATCCACGATCAGAGTCCGCGCAGCGCCGGGCCGTTCGTCGCCGTTCATTGCTCGGCGCTTCCCGAGAGCCTGCTCGAGAGCGAACTGTTCGGCCACGCGCGCGGCGCGTTCACCGGCGCGGTCGCCGAGCAGAAGGGCCGCTTCGAACTCGCCGACGGCGGCACGCTGTTCCTCGACGAGATCGGGGAGCTGACGCCGTGGATCCAGGTCAAGCTGCTGCGTGTGCTCGAGACGCGGACGATCGAACGCGTCGGCGAAGGCCGCGCTCGGTCGATCGACGTTCGGATCGTCGCGGCGTCGCATCGCGACCTGGCCGCGCTGGTCGCAGACGGCCGAATGCGCGAGGACTTCTACTACCGGATCCACGTGTTCCCGATGCGGATCCCGCCACTGCGCGAGCGCCGCGAGGACGTGCCGGCGCTCGCGACGGCGTTGCTCGCGAGTCTGCCGGCGCGTGCCGGTGGGCGGGCGAAGGGCTTCACGCGCGAGGCGCTGGCCGCACTGACGGCGGCGCCGTGGCGCGGCAACGTTCGCGAGCTGCGCAACGCGATCGAGTACGCGTGTGTCGTCGCCGACGGCGAACGGATCGACGTCGACGACCTCCCGCCCGACGTGCTCGGCGCTGCCGATCCGACGTTCGCCGGAAGCGACGTGTCGCAGCCGTCGCCCGCGCCCGCGCGCCCGATCCCCGGCCCATCCGACGCCGCGATCGCTGCTGCGCTGGCCGCCGCCGGTGGGCGCGTCGGCCTGGCCGCGAAGCGTCTCGGGATCAGTCGTGTGACGTTGTGGCGTCGTCGCCGCGCGCTCGAGAACGCGTCGTCGTGATCGGCGCACGATCCCGCGAAGTTTTTTTGCGCGCGCGCATGGGCGCCGACCTCCACCGAACTCCACCGCCGGTGGGGTTCACGGCGGTTCGCAGACACGACCCCTAGCAGG
>JAEYTU010000353.1 GCA_023433825.1 Planctomycetota bacterium | reverse complement strand
CCGTTCAACGTCGTGACGAGGATCTCCGGGGTCGGGTTCGTCACGCCGGTCTCGTTCAGATCCGCGATCGCGATCCCGCACGCGCCGAATCCGTGCAGCGCGTCGGGGCCGTACGGATCTCCGACCGGCGCCGAGCTGATGCGGTCGAGGCGGGATATCGCGGCGTTGAACTTCCACACGTGGACACAGGAGCGCAGCCAGCCGCCGTGCGCAGGTCCCCCGGCGATTGCCGCGCGTCACCTCGCGTCCGCGCCATGCCCGCGCGCCGGGCTGTCCGCCTTCAGCCGCAGGTCGCCGCGCGCGACATCCACGAACCGCGGATCCGCCCCGCCGGCGGGCTTCTGCTCCGGCGTCGGCAAGCGCGGCACGCTGCGCTGCGGCGCGTCGACGCGAAACCAGTAGTTGCGGGCGAACGTGAACGTGTCCGGCGCCGTGCCGGGGCCGATGTTCGCGACCGTGTCGATCCCGTCACGCACGATCAGGTTGTCCGTGAACACGCCCCGGCGACACGGAACGAAGTCGGCGTCGCGCGTCTCCTGCAGGATCCGGAACACCCACTTGCGGGGCAGGTGGATCGTGTTGTGGCGCACGACGGCGCCATCGCACCCGACGAACGCGATCGCCGCCGTCGAGCCGACGATCGTGCAGTGCTCGACGACGAGGTCCTTCGCCTCGAAGCCTTCGACGGCCGGTCGGAAGTAGGCGCGACCGGTCGACCCGCCGAGTTGGATGGCGCGCTCGCCGGCGTTCTCGAAGCGACAGCGGCGAACGACGACGTCGCGCGTGCCGCCCTTCATCTGCACGCCGTTCGCGGCCAGGTCGTCGGCGCGGTCGCGCAGCGTGCAGTCTTCGATCCGACCGCGCCGGCAACCGACCAAGTCGATGCCCGAGCCGCGTCGGCCCCAGCGTTCGATCTCGCATTCGACGACGGCGAAGTCGGTCACGCCCGACAGCTTGATCCCGTCGTGGTTGTCGGCGCCGCCGCAGTCGCGCACCGTGATCCGGCGCAGCACGACGTGATGCGTTGGCGTCGCCGGCGTGCCGCCGTCGTCGATGTTGAGGCCGTTCGCCGGGGCCTTCGTGATCTCGAGGTCTGCGAGTTCGAGATGCGCGCAGTCGGACAGGTGGATCCCACCGGTGAACCGCGGCGGCCGCTTCGCGTCCTCCGCGCGAACGACGATCGGCGCAGCGGCGGTGCCGGTGATGTTGGCCGCGGAGAATCCGGCGTAGTCCCCGGGCGCGAGCGCGATCGCCGCCCCCGGCTGCGCGGCGCGGAGTGCGGCGCGGAGTTCGTTCGTGCTCGTCACGCGTGTCGGCTCGGCCTGCGCCTGCACGAGGGTCGCGGACATCACGATCCCGAGCAGGAGGATGCCGGTCATGCGCCAACGGCCTCCCTCGGCCGTCGAGTTCACAGTTCGGAAGGCGTCGTTCACGTGCGCGGCGAAGCAGACAGCTTGCGCATCGATCGCGCGGGCGCGGCCGCATCGAGAATCAAGTCGCGCCAACGTCACCGGCGTCTCGGAACCATCGTCAACCACTCTGGGTGGATGTCGGCATCCAGGTATTGGAGCTCTCGCCGCATCGCGAGAAACGCAGCGATGTCGTCCGCGGGCATCTCCGCGGTGCCCGCTTGGAATCGCGCTCGAAGGTCGAGGAAGCGTTCCGCCCACGCACGTTGCTCCGCGAACGGTCGAGCCAGGAATCGGTCGAGACCTTCCTTCGGGCTGTGGGTGTAGACGACGTCGAGTGCGCGATAGAGGTCGCCGAGCGCAGAGTACGTGTGGGGTGTCACGACGAAGACGGCTTGGCCCCACTCGCCATTCTCGAGTCGAAACCCCCCCATCGAACGCACCAGGGTTTCCGTTGGTGAATGGGGCATCTCGCCCCCGTCCTTGATCGTCAGATAGGTCCCGTCACGGGCCATTCGCTCCTCGACCTTCGAACGTTCCAGCTTCGCTGCGATCTCGAGGTCGTCTCGAAAGCCCGCAGTGGACGTCGGGATCTTTGGGTCGGCGAACCGCTCCTCGAGGAGCCGCTCGAACTTCTGAACCTCGGCGCGCAGCTTCGTCGCCAAGCGCTGCTTCGACGGGCTGTCGAGCGGCCCAGCCGTGACGGGCGTGACGTCGCGTGACGTTTTCGTCGGCGGGGTTGCGGGGACGATCGCTTGGCGCGGCGCAGCCTCCGCATTCGTCGCGGTGTCGGCTGTCGACGCATCGATGTCCGGCGTGGGTGCGCTCGGCGTCGGCAGCCCAGTCGCGGTGAATCCCGAATCGGGCACCGCGGGCCCCGAGCAGATCTGGACGCAGACGAGACAAGCACCCGCCATCACGACGAGTGCCGCCGCCCACAGATGCGATCGACGCGTCACGCCGCGGACGGTAGGTGCGACCTGCGAGTCGTCAAGGCCATGGACCGGCTGCGCGTCGAATCCACATCGTCGGTCCGCCGCCGAGTCCGCGAAGCGTACGACTCCGTCAGAACCGGTGTTCGACGAACAGCAGAACGCCGATCGACGGATCGGACGTCGTCAGGCTCAGCGGCGAGTCGACGACCGGGAACAGCACGTCGCCGGTCAAGAGGTCGACCGAGTCGCCGGCGCGGACGTGGAAGTGGCTGCGGCGGCCGAGTTCGTAGGTCATCTCGCCGAACACGTGCAGCGAGTCGTCCTCGTACCGCCACGCGCCGCGCAGACCGAGTTCGAGGTGCTTCAGCGGGCGCGTGCGCCAGCCGAGCTTCAGCTGCTCGGCACTGACGGCGACGCGCCACTCGCGGCGGATGTACGCGACTTCGAGCGGGTTCTCCTTCCGCGGGCGAACGCGGAACGAGAAACGGCCGAGCGACGGCTCGCCTGGATGTGCGTCCTGATAGGCGCCGGACAGCGGAACGTGCTCCGACTTGACGAGGTCGAGTGCGATCTCGACTTCGTGGACGACGACCATCTCCTTCAACGCGCGACGCAGCGGCCGATTGATCAGCGTCCCACGCAGACGCTGCAACTGCGCGGCGCGGTCCTCGCGTTCGGCGTCGCTGAACGGCGTGTCGAACGCCTCGCTCTCGCCGGGGCGCAGCAACGTGTTCAGGATCGATCCGCCGAGTTCGCGCTGCACGCGACGACGGTCGTCGCCGATCAGTTCGCCGAAGAACCGCATCGTCATTCGTTCGAACGGGTCGTCGATGCTGCGCAGGTGCTCGCGGCTGAAGTCGAGTGCCGGCTTCGGGGTCTCGCGCTTGCGCGGCTCGTCGCCGCCGCCGGCGGGTCGCGGGTCGCGCGGCTCGATGCTCGCGCGCGACGCTGCGGTCAGAGTCGGCGTCGCGCTGCCGAACGAGCTGTCGTATGCCGAACCGAGCTTCGGATGCACGGGGCGCGGTGCGAACGTCGACTGCGGGCGGTGTGAATCTTCGCTCAGGACTTCGAGGCCGACGCGCGCGCGCAGGTAGCTCGCCGGCGCGCGAATCTCGTCGGCTGTGACCACTTCGCTCGCGCCTTCGACCTGCGCCGCACCTTCGACCCGAGCATCCGGCGCGGCCGTCGGCGGCGTCGACGTGCATGCGCACATGCACAGGATCGCGAAGAGGAGGATCAGGACCACGACATCGTCAGCAGGCGAAAGAGCGGCGTTCAGCCGAAGCCTCGATCGGCGGAACTCGACACGCGATGGAGACGCGCTGGCGAGATTTCGACCGAGTGTCCAGTTGCGAGACGTTCGATTGCCGAACGTCGCGCGCCGGACTTGCTTCCTAGCTTGAACAGCTAGTGGTGCAAGCCGCCGCGGTCACGGCTCTACGCGGTGGTTCTCGTCGGTGGCTCGCGCTTGTCCGGCGACTTCGTCGTCGCCTTGCACGGCGCGACGACGCAACGCGTCGGCCGCCGCGAAGCGACGACCGAGCCTGCGCGCCATGTCGTCGAGACTTTCGACGATGCGGCCGAGACCTTCGGCGCGCGCGTACCGCGTGATGCCGCCGGTGAACGGCGGGAAGCCGATGCCCATCACGAGTCCCAGATCGAGATCGTCTTCCGAGATGACGACTTCTTCATCCAGGCATCGAAACGCTTCGTCGACCATCGGGTGCACGAGTCGTCGCAGGATCTCCGTGCGACTCGCGGGCGGCAGCGCGCCACCGCGCGTCGTGCGCAGCGCCGCGAGAACGTCGCGACCCGGGCCGCGTCCAGTGCCGTTCGCCGCGTAGAGCCCGCCGCCACTCTTCTGACCGAGCGCCTTCGCGTCGACCATCGCCTGAAAGAGCTCACAGGGCTCCATGCGATCGGGAAATGCCGCCGAGAGCACCGCACTGACCTTCGTCGCGACGTCGAAGCCGATCTCGTCGAGCAGCCGACACGGACCCATCGGCATGCCGAAGTCGAGCAGCGCGCGATCGACGTCTTCAGGTTCGTTGCCTTCGAGCAACAGGCGCGCGGCCTCGTTCAGGTATGGCGCGAGACAGCGATTGACGAGGAAGCCGGGTCGATCGGCGACGACGACCGGGAACTTGCCGAGCTGCGTTGCGAGACGACACGCGGTCGCGACCGTCGCGGCGTCGGTGCGCGTGCCGCGGACGATCTCGACGAGCGGCATCTTCTCGGGCGGATTGAAGAAGTGGATCCCGACGACGCGCGTCGGCGACGGGAGTCCGTCGGCCATCGCGTCGATCGGCAGCGACGAAGTGTTCGACGCGAGCAGCGCCGTCGCCGGCAGCCCGCGCGCGACGGCGTCGGCGAACAGCTTGCGCTTGACGTCGAGGTCTTCGACGACGGCTTCGAGGAACAGGTCGACACCGGCGAGGCTGCCGAACTCGTGGGCGACGGCGAGCCGATCCTCGATCGCCTGCGCGGCATGACGTTCGAGGCGGCGCGTGCGGAGCCGCTTCGCGACGCTCTTGTGCAGCCGCGCCTTCGCGCGCGCGAGCGCCGACGGGTCGAGATCGCAGAGGCGCGTCCGAACGCCGCGCTCGGCGAGCAGTCCGCCGATGCCGGCACCCATGACGCCACCGCCGACGACGAGTGCGCGGGCGATGTCGCGCGCCGCCGGATCACGCCCGGGCTTCTTCGCGCGCTCGGTCAGGAAGAACAGATGCACGAGCGCCTTGCACTGCGGGCCGACGATCAGTTCGGCCAACGCGCGCGCTTCGCGTGCGAAGCCCTGCTCGACCGGCAGGCGGAACGCGTCGAGGCAGCATTCGAGCGCGCGCCGCGGGGCTTCGTAGAAGCGTCCCGGCCCCTGCCGCAGCGTGCGGCGGACCTTTCGCGCGACGAATGCGCGCAGCGGCGCGAACCGGCTCGCCCAGAACGCGAAGCCGCGCAGCTTTCGTCGCGGCGCCTTGCGGCCGGCGCGCACGAGTCGGTCGACCTCCTGACGTGCGGCGTCGAGCAGTCGATCGGCCGGCGCGACGCGGTCGACGAGCCCGAGCTTCCGCGCGCGCGCGCCGTCGAGCAGCTTGCCCTGGAGGATCAGATCGAGGGCCGCAGGGAGACCGATCAGCCGCGGCAGTCGTTGCGTGCCGCCGAAGCCCGGGACGATCCCGAGCTTGACCTCGGGAAGTCCGATCTGCGTGCCGGGGCGATCGCTCGCGACGCGCACGTCGAAGCACAGTGCGAGTTCGAGACCACCGCCGAGGCACGGACCTTCGATCGCGCCGACGACCGGAACGCGCAGCGCCGTGAACCGGCCGAACAGCGAACGGCCACGCGTCGCCGCGCGTTCGCCGGTCGCGACGTCGTCGATCGCACCGATCGCGTGCACGTCGGCGCCTGCCGCGAACATGCCGGGGCCAGGGCCGGTCACGACGACACCGCGGACGTCGGGTTCGGCGAGGCGATCGAGAACACGTTCGAGCGACGCCATCCGCGTCTCGGTCAACGTGACCATCCGCTCGGACGGCGCGCCGAGGCGGACGACGGCGATGCCGGCGTCGTCGATCGTCAGCAGAACGTTGCCCTCGGCGGTACCCGTCGTGCCGGCGACGTCGACGTCGCGTTCGCCGTTCGCGCTGGACCGCGCCGTCGTTTCGTTCGCGCCGTTCGTGCTTCGCGTCTCGGTGCTCATCGCAGGTTCTCCAGGACGACGGCCTGCCCCTGCCCGCCGCCGATGCACAGCGACGCGACGCCGAACCGTTCGCCGCGGCGCTGCAGTTCGTGCGCGAGCGTCAGGACGATCCGCGCGCCGGATGCCGCGATCGGATGGCCGAGCGCGATCGCGCCGCCGTTCGTGTTCAGTCGGTCGGCCGGGATCTCGCCGACCGCGGCGCTGCGTCCGAGTGTCTCGACGCAGAAGCGCGTGTCGGCGAGTGCGCGCACGCACCCGAGGACCTGCGCCGCGAACGCCTCGTTGATCTCGAAGCGGTCGATCGACGCGAACGGGACGCCGGCGTCGTCGAGCGCGGCCGGGATCGCGTGCGCCGGACCGAGGCCCATGACGCGCGGATCGAGACCGGCGACCGCCGCGCCGCGGATCGCGCACAGCGGTTCGAGGCCGAGTTCGCGCGCGTGGGCGAGGGACGTGACGAGCAATGCCGCCGCGCCGTCGGTGATCTGGCAGGCGTTGCCGACCGTGACGTCGCCCTCCTTCGGATCGAAGACCGGCTTCAACTTCGCGAGCGCCGGCAGCGACTGATCGACGCGGATCCCGTCGTCGGCCGCGAAGAACGCGCCGTGCTCGGGCGGCGTCGACAGCGGTGCGATCTCGACCTGAAAGCGTCCCGACTCACGCGCGGCGGCGGCGCGCCGGTGACTCTCGACGGCGAACGCGTCCTGCTCGTCGCGCAGGATCGCGAACTGGCGCGCGACGTTCTCGGCCGTGCGTCCCATCGACAGGCCGGTCGTCGGGTCGGTCAGACCTTCGAGCAGTGCGATGCGCGGCTTCAGGAACGACGGTCGCCAGCCGGCGATCGCGCGCAGCTTCGCGAGCGCGGTGCGCGCCTTCCCGAGGCGTTGGAACCACGCCGTCAGCTTGGGGCCCATCGTCAGTGGGTAGTTCGACATCGACTCCGCGCCGCCGACGAGGAACAGCGCGCCGTCGCCGGCGCGCAGGCGCAGATCGGCCTGCAACAGCGCCTCCATGCCGGACGCGCAGTTGCGCATGACGGTGACGGCCGGGACCGACTGCGGGACACCGGCACGCAGCGCGGCGACGCGGGCGACGTTCGCCTCGCGCGCATCGGGGCCGGCGCAGCCGAGGATCGTCTCGTCGATCGCGCCGGCGTCGATGCCGGTGCGGTCGAGCACTTCACGGAACACGTGCGTCGCCAGATCGGCCGCGGCGGCGCCTTTCAACGCAGCACCGGCGCGTGCGAACGGCGTCCGGACGCCGGCGACGACGACGGCCGTCCGCGCCGGGTCCTGCGTGCGTGCACTCATGCCTTCGGCCTCGAGTCGACGAACCGCTTCTCCTTGATCTCGGTCTCCATGCCGATCCGGCGCAACATCGCGTCGAGCGGCTGGAACTCGATCTTGTTCGGCGAGATCTCGATGCTGCCGCGGAACGCCTCCGAGATGCGCGTCCGCGCGACGTCTTCGTCGGCGCCGATGTGCAGCGCCAGGTGGACGACCATCTCGTCGACCTCCATCGGGTCGTCGTCCTTCTTGCGAAGTTCGATCTGCCACTCCTCGACCTCGGCGAGTCCGCCGAGGATCGACGCGCAGTCCTCGAGGTTGACGAGCGTGCCCTTCAGCTTCAGCAGTTGAAGGTCCTTGACGCTGCTCTCACGCGTCAGGTCACTCGAGATCCTCGGCACCGTTCGGCCGCAGTGCGGGCACGGCTCGTAGCGCAGACCGCCGCGCACGCGGTCGCCGGTCCGATACCGGAACACGGTGCTCGCGCGGCCGGCGATCGGCGTGAAGACGATCTCGCCGTCGCATCCCTCGGGGACCGGCTCGCCAGTCTTCGGGTCGACGACTTCGATCACGCCGAGATCGGGATACGTGTGGTAGCCCGACGAGCAGTCGACGTCGGTCGGGCATTCGGCGAACGCCATCCGCGCCTCGGTGAACCCGTAGGTGCCGAAGACCTTGACGTCCTTCGCACCCATCTCGCCGAGCATGTTGACGATCTTCTGCTTCAACCCCGGCGGCACACGCTCGGCGCCGAGCACGACGCACTTGATGCTGGAGAGGTCACAGCGCTCGGCGACGCCGCGCCGCAGCAGGTGGTAGACGTAACCCGGCACGCCGAGCAGCGCGTCGGCCTTGATCCGCGACAGCGCGCGCAAGTCGCCGGCGCTGCCCATGACCTTCCCGCCGCCGGTCGACAGGATCATCATCCCGGTCTCGAGACCCGCACAGACGACCTGCCAGAACGCGAGGTGCGGTGCGTATGGGAACAGGTTCGCGATCCGGTACTCGGAGTCGACGCCGAGCACGTCGACGATCCGCTTGCCGGTCTCGTGCAGCACCTTCATGTCGTGCGGCGAATAGAAGAACGGCAACGGCTCGGCCGACCGGCCGGTCGTGAACGTCATGAAGCACGGGTAGAACTCGCGCCGCAGCTTCTTCCGGACGTGATCCTTGCCGTGCAGCCAGCGATCGACGAGCAGCGGCAGCTTGCGCGACAGCGGCCACGCCTGCTTCAGCGCTGCGGCATCGGGCTGCAGGACGAACTTGCGCACGCGCTGCGGGTCGTCGGCGGTCGGCAGCAGGTCGCGCTTGCTGCTGAGCGGGATCCGGCGCAAGTCGTCGACCGTCTTGATCTGCTCCGGTCTGACGCCGTTGGCGTCGAACACGGCGCGGTAGTGCGCATGGAACGGATACAGGTATTCGCGGACGTAGCGGGAGAGCAGCGCGTTCTGCAGCTCACGCTGCTTGCGCCAGGGCCAACGTTGCAACTTTCGCCAATCGTGTCGGTTCATCGTGCGGCTCCCGTTCCGCTACGTCGGAAGGCCCATCGGCCGCTTGCCGATTCAGACAAGTCCCGGATCGCGTCGATGTATCGGTTACCTGCAGACTTTTTCTTCTGTAGTGCACGACAGCATGCCTCAGGGTGACATCGACGGGTCGCGGAACGGCGCGAATGGCGCGAACGGTTCGCACGCGAACGGCCCGCGCGACGCCGCGGAGGCGCAGCTCCCGTTCGGACTCCCGGTCGGCGACGCCCCGTCGCCGGCGATCCGCAGGCCCCGCGTCGTCCTGGTGCTCGGGGGCGGCGGGATGAAGGGGTACGCGCACATCGGCGTGCTGCGCGCGTTCGAGCGGCTCGGCCTGCCGGTCGACGAGGTCATCGGGACCAGCATGGGCGCCGTGATCGGCGCGTTCTACGCAGCCGGGCTCGACAGCCACGCGATCGAGGAGATCGTCGGCGAGATCTCGCTGAAGGACTTCTTCAAGCTGCACCTGCTGCGGTTCCTCGTGAAGGGCTACCGACACGCGTCGGTCTACAAGGGGAAGCACTTCCACGACTTCCTGCAGAAGAACCTGCCGGTGCGGCGGTTCTCGGAACTGCGGATGCCGTTCATCTGCAACGCGCTGTCGTTGAACAACGGCCGCATCCGCTACTTCGGGGTCCCCGGTGCCGACGGCGTCGGGGTCGCCGACGCGGTCTACGCGAGCTCGTGCCTGCCCGGGATCTTCGAGCCGTTCGAGTTGGACGGGGACTACCTGATCGACGGCGGCATGGCCGAGGCGCTGTGCTTGAAGCTGGCCGTCGCCCGGAAGGCGGACCTGATCGTCGCCGTCGACCTGTCGATCCGCGATCACCACCAGACGACGCCGTACCGCGCGTCGCTGCCGCACATCCTCTTCCGGACCTACGACCTGATGGGGAACGTGCTCAACGAGCACAATCTGCACGCCTACGCCGATCTCCGGATGGTGCTCTTGAAGCCGAAGGTCGGCCACCTCGGCGTGCTCGACCCGCCCGACATCACCGAGGTCGTCCGGATCGGCGAACGCGAGGCGATCGAAGGGCTGACGACGCATCCGCTGACCCGCTACCTGTGCCACCCCGAACTCGTCCGCGAGATCGACCGCACCGTCTACGCGCCGCGGGACCACGTCCAGCTCGACGTCGACATGAACGCCTGCGTCCACTGCGGGATCTGCGCCGTGACGTGCGCGACGCAGGGGTTCGCGCAGGTCCCGGTCGGCGACGTCGTCCGCAAGATGCACAACTACGAATGCACGCGCGACGGGGCGTGCGAACGCTCGTGCCCGACCGGCGCGATCCGGCTGCGCAATCTCTGACGGTCGGACCGACGCGTCGCAGCCGCGCGCGAACGGCTGCAATTCGGGCGTTCGCGCGGTATCTGACTCCGCATGCAGCACCGCACCGGAACCGTGATCGTCGTCGGCGCATCGGCCGGCATCGGCGAGATGCTCGCGCGAAGGCTCGCACGCTCCGGTCGCAAGGTCGCATTGCTCGCGCGGCGTCCGGCCGAACTGGCGCGCATCGTCGAGGACCTCGACCGCGCCGCCGGATCGCAGCGCGCGATGGCCTACGCGCACGACGTGACCGACCTGCCGGCCGTGCCGGCGCTGTGGGCGCGGATCGAGCAGGACCTCGGCACGGTCGACGAGCTGCACTACGTCGCCGGCTATCTGGCGAAGGTCGAGCTCGACGAGTTCGACACCGACAAGGACCGCGCGCAGTTCGAGATCAACACGCTCGGCTGCGTCGCGTGGGTCAACGAGGCCGCGCGACGGTTCGGACCGGCCGGACGCGGCTGCATCGTCGGGATCAGCAGCGTCGCGCAGGATCGCGGGCGGATCGGCCGACCGGCGTACTGCGCGTCGAAGGCCGGGATGGACACGTTTCTCGAGTCGATTCGCAACCGGCTTTGGCGGAAGGGCGTGCAGGTCACGACGATCCGCCCCGGCTTCGTCGACACGCCGATGACGAAGGGCGTCGAGAAGATGTTCTGGTTGATCTCCGCCGATCGCGCCGCCGACCTCGTGCTGCGTGCCGTCGCCAAGCGAAAGGCCATCGCGTACATCCCGGCGCGGTGGCGGCTGATGATGACGATCATCAAGTCGATCCCGTCGTTCGTGTTCCGGAAGCTGAATGTCTGACGTGACCACACGGAACGGGTCGACGACGTCGCCGCCGGCATGGCGTTCGGAGCACGTCGGCGGTTGGGGGATGGCCGTCGGCGGGCAGGCGAACGTCGCGCGTCCCGACACGCGCGCGCAACTCGAAGCCGCGTTCGCGGAGCTGCCGGCCGGCGCGTCGGTCGCGCTTCGCGGCACCGGTTGCAGCTACGGCGACGCGTCGATGCACACCGGACGGCACGTGCTCGACTGCACGCGGCTGACCGGGATCCTCGCATTCGACGTCGAACACGGCGTCGTGACGTGCGAACCCGGCGTCACGATCCGCCAACTGTGGCGCCACGTGATCCCGCACGGTTGGTGGCCGCCCGTCGTCTCCGGAACGATGTTCGTCACGATCGGCGGCGCCACGGCGATGAACATCCACGGCAAGAACAACTTCGCCGTCGGGTCGTTCGGCGAGCACGTCCTCGCGTTCACGCTGCTGACGCCGACCGGCGCGATCCTGTCGTGCTCACGCGAGACGAACGCCGACGTCTTCCACGCGGCGATCGGCGGGTTCGGGATGCTCGGCTGCTTCCTCGACGTGACGCTGAAGTTGAAGCGCGTCCACTCGGGCCGGCTGCGGGTGACGGCGATCGCGACCCGCGATCTCGAGGACAACCTGTGGGTGCTGGAGGAGCACCGCGGCAGCGCCGACTACCTCGTCGGGTGGATGGACGGGTACGCGCGCGGGCGTTCGCTCGGCCGCGGGCTGATCCATCGCGCCGATCAGTTCGAACGCGGCGAGGACCCGGCCGGCGAAGGGATGCTCGACCCGCTGCGTCAGGACGTTCCGTCGCGGTTGTTCGGCGTCGTGCCGAAGGGTTGGGTCTGGCCGTTTGCGTGGGGGATCGTCAAGAGCGGCGCGCTGTCGCTGCTGAACGCCGCGAAGTTCCACGCCGGCCGCCGCGAGGAGACGCGGATGCCGTACCTGCAGACGCATGGCGCGTTCCACTTCCTGCTCGACTACGTGCCGAACTGGAAGTTCGCGTTCAAGCCGGGCGGGCTGATCCAGTTCCAACCGTTCGTGCCGGCGCGCGAGGCGGCGCGCGTGCTGCGCGTGCTGCTCGAGCAATGTCAGGCGGAGCGGTTCTTCCCGTACCTGCTCGTGCTGAAGCGGCATCGGCCCGACCCGTTCCTGATGACGCACGCGGTCGACGGGTACTCGTTGGCGATCGAGTTCGCGGTCCGCGCGTCGCGGCGCGAAGCCCTGTTCGCGCACTGCCGCAGGATGGCGGACGTCGTGCTCGATGCCGGCGGACGCTTCTACTACGCGAAGGACGCCGTCCTCGCGGCGTCGAGCTTCCCGCGCATCCACGGTGCCGACGCCGTCGCGCAGTTCCGCGGGCTGAAGGCGCGGCTCGACCCGCACGGCGTGCTGCAGACCGACCTCGCGCGACGCCTCGGCGTCGTGCCGGACGACGCCCGCGCGGTGGACGCCACGTCGGCGGGGGCCTTGCGCATCTGACCGGCTCGCGACTACCCTCCCGCGGTCGTCCAACCCGGTACTCAGGGGGATGCAGTCACACGACGGGGCAGGAAGCCTCGGCGACTGCTCAAGGCGGCGGCCGAATTCGGCCGATGCCGCCGGCCTCTCCCCGACGCCGGGAGCTCTCGACGGAATGATTTCGGCGAAGCAGCACGGAGCGCAGATTGCGGTCGCCACTGGCGCGACCCGGCGTTCCGGCCGAGCTCGCGGCGACGCATCCATGACCCCCCCCGGGTCCTCCACACGACCCGAACGGGTCCTCAACAACGGTTAGCGAGTGAGTTTCGAATCCCTTGGGCTCGTCGAGCCCATCCTGTCGGGTATCCGCGCTGCGGGCTACGAGAGCCCCACCGACATCCAGAAACAGGCGATCCCGATCGCCCTGCGCGGCAAGAACCTGATCGCCCTCGGTCAGACCGGAAGCGGCAAGACGGCAGCCTTCGGGCTCCCCCTGCTCCAACGCCTGGCCACCGGACCGACCGGTCTGCGGGCCGTCATCCTCGTCCCGACGCGCGAACTGTGCGTCCAAGTCGCCGAGAGCCTGCGGCTATACGGCCAAGCGGCCGGCCTCGGCGTCTGCACGGCGTTCGGCGGCGTGCCGATGAACGTCCAGGAATCGGCGTTCAAACGTGGCCTCGACGTCGTCGTCGCGTGCCCCGGCCGCCTGATCGACCATCTCGAACGCGGCAACCTGACGCTGACGGACCTCCAGGTCCTCGTGCTCGACGAAGCCGATCGGATGCTCGACATGGGCTTCATGCCGCAGATCCACCGGATCCTGCGACGCTGTCCGCAAGAGCGACAGAACCTGCTGTTCTCGGCGACGCTTCCGCCCGAAGTCGAAGCGCTCTGCAAGGAGTTCATCGGCGACGCCGAACGCGTCCAGGTCGGCCAGCGGTCGCAGGCCGCGTCGACGATCAAGCACCGGTTCCAGGCCGTCGCCGAGACCGAGAAGCCGCAGTTGCTCGCGCAGACGCTGCGCGACCAGCGCGGCCGCGTGCTGATCTTCGTCCGGACCAAGCTGCGCGCCGAGCAACTCGGCAACAAGCTGAAGCGCGATGGGCTGCCGGCCGACTCGATCCACGGCGACAAGGAAGCGTCGACGCGCTACTCGATCCTGCAGGCGTTCGATCGCGGCAAGCTGCGGTATCTGGTCGCGACCGACGTCGCGGCGCGCGGCATCGACGTCGACGACATCGAACTCGTCGTCAACTACGACATCCCGCGTGCGCTCGAGGACTACATCCACCGCGTCGGCCGCACCGGCCGCGCTGGCGCGAAGGGCTGTGCGTTGACGTTCGTCTCGCGCGCGGAGCGCGGGATGTACGAGAC
>JAEYTU010000329.1 GCA_023433825.1 Planctomycetota bacterium | reverse complement strand
GGCTCGACGTTCGCGGCAAGAAGACGTTGACGCTGATCGTCGACTTCGGCGCCGGTCTCGACCTCGGCGACCACGTCGCGTTCGGGTCGGCGCGACTCTGGCGCGGCGACGACGCGGCCGGACGGTGAGCGGGGGCGAGAGGCGGCGCGCGGCCGCGGTTCAGCCCTCGCGCAACGCAGTCTGACGCGACGCGTCGATCCGGCGCGCCGACTCACGACACCACGCGGCGAGCTCGGGAACCGTGCGCGGCAGGTCGGGGTAGCGCTTCAACTGTTCGAGCAACACGTCGACGGTCGCCGAAGCGTCGGCACCGGCCGAGTGCGCGCCGTCGAGTTCGCGGCCGCAGTACAGCCGGACGGCGGCGGACAGGTTGCGTGGCCCCATCAGGAACCGATCCCACGTCGTCTCCTTCGCGTGGAAGACGACCTTCACGTCGATCTGGTGACGGCCGTCGAGCGTGAACGGGATCTGGTGTCGTCGGCACTCCGCCAGGAACAGCGGAATGTCGTAGGCGGTCGAGTTGAACCCGCCGAGGTCCGCGCCGTCCAACTGCTGTTGGAGCACGTTCGCGAGCCGCGCGAGCCGCGGGCGACCGAACAACCCACGAACGTCGTCGGTGCGGATGCCGTGCACGCGCGTCGCGGCCTCGGGGATGTCGACGCCGGGGTCGACGCGTTCGACCCACTCCTCGCGGCGCCCATCGGCGTGCAGCCGAACCAGACCGATCTCGACGATTCGGTCACGTTCGACGTCGAGTCCGGTCGTCTCGAGGTCGAGGAATACGAGAGGTCGTTCGAGTCGCAGTTCCATCCCACCGCCTGTGTCAGAAGCCGTGGCCCTTATAGCGAGCTCGACGTGCGACGAAAGCGTCAGTCGGCGACGACGTCGTCGAGTCGTTGCAGTGCGCGACGCCATTCGGTGCGTCCGCGCTCCTCGACGTGTGCGTCGTCGCAGCGTCCGGCGAGCAACGGCACGAGATGTCGGTCTTCCTGCTCGACGTGACGGCGAAGTCGCGCGGCGTAGGTCTTCGCGATCGTCGCGAACTGCTCGCGTTCGTCGGTCGTCAGATCGACCTCCGGCTCCCACAGCAACGTCAGCGTGTGCAACAACAACTTCGTGTCGTCGTGTTCGCGTGCGAGTTCGCCGACGAGCGCGACATCTGCGTCGGTGCCGAGCGCGAGTGCTTGCGGGTACAGCCACGTCGCTTCGCGATCGTGGTGAACGCGTTCGACGTACTCACGGAAGAAGCGCAACACGATGGCCGTCGCTTCGGCGGGGAACCGGTAGCCGAGCCCGATGCGTTCGGCGAGCGACTCGAGGATCTGCAGCGCGTCGAGGATCAACCGATGGTCCTCACGGAGGTGCTGCGCCAGGTCGTCTCGTGGGTCGGGGGTCGACATCTGCGTTCTGGTCGCCGTTCGCGCGATCGTCCGACGCCGGGCCGTCGGGATCTCGGGCGCGATCGTCCGACGCCGGTCGTACTCAGTGGTGTGGAAAGTCGAATGCATGGAGTCGGTGGAACGCCGCGAGCGGCGACCTGCGAACCACCGACCGACGCGAGGATTTCGGCGCAGCCGACGGCAGCCGAATTCAGGTCGTCCGGACGACCGTCGTCCACCGCGTTCGATCGGTGGTCGTCGATGGTTCGACTTGGGTCAGGCCGGTGAAGGCGAGCAGCTCCGCGCAGCGGGCGTCGTTCCAGTCCGCCGGCACGTCGAACCGTAGACTTCCGCCCGGGAGGAGCCTCCCGGCGACCTGGCGGAACAGGTAGTTGCGCAGCAAGTCGTCGGGGAGCCACGCGAACAGATCGACGGCCAACGCGAACCGGAAGCGGTGCCGCCGCACGACTTGCAGGGTCATGCCGTCGCCGACGTGCGCCGCGAACCGCGGTTCGCCGGCCAGAAGCCGCCGAGCGGCAGCGACCATCGACGGTGCGATGTCGACGCCGCGCACCGAAACCCCGGCCGTCAGCAGCGCGGGCACCAGCCGACCGGCGCCACAGCCGAGGTCGAGCACTTCGGCGTCGGCGCGGACGTGACCCTCGAGTGCCTGGGTCATCGCGTCGCGGACGTGCGCCTCGAACGTCGCCGTGCCGCTCGCGAAGAAGGCTGTCGCGTCGCATCCGGCACAGGCGGCGGACGACGCGGCGATCGGGTCTCGCGCGGCGCGGGACTCCCATTCGCCACGCATGACGTCGAGGACGAGGGCTGGGCTGCGGTTCGAGGTCATCGTCGGGGCGCGAAGCGAAGCGGATCGCGGTGCCAGATCCCACCGCGCGTGTCGCGCCTCCGATCGGGAGGTGGCGCGCCGAGGTGGAGAAGAAATGTCGTCGGGGTGGTTGCTTTCGGGTTTTGTTTGCCTAACGTCCGCCAACCTTCCTAACGGACACCGAACATGAACGCGTCCTCGAAGCCTGCCATCCAGCGCACCCCCGTCCGGGGAACGACCTCGCGAACCACCCGCCGGCTCTCGGGCCAGCAAACCTACTTCGCATTCCCGGCGGACTCCGCTGGGGACTCGGCGGAGTGGGATGGTGACCGCAGGGTCGTGGTCCTCCGATCGCGCATCGCGGCTCCCGCGACTCCCCTCCCCCTCCCTGCCGATCGGGGGACCTGCGCCGTGGCGGACGCCGACGGGAACGTTCGTGTCGCGGGTCCGAGGGAAGGCATCGCGGAGGCCTCCGCGGTGGTAGCTGACAACCAAGCCAGTGGCTCCCGCCCGGGCTCGGCGTCGGTGCAACGCCGGCGCCGAGCCCAGGTCCTTCCGCCACTCGAAGTGCTGGCCGCGCGTGTGTCCGACTCGGCGCACGCGACGCGTGCCGGAGTGACCTCGCGCGCTTCGCGCGCCGGAGTGATTCTCGAGTTGCTCGGCGTCGCGGTCATGATGGCGACGTTGATGTTCGTCGCCGCGATGAGCTGAATCGTGACGCCAGCTTCTCGTGTTCCTCAGATGCGGTTCGCACACCGAGTCGCAACGCAACGGAGTGGGCCATGAAGATGATGCTCACGCAGAAGCAACTGCGTGTCCTTCGCTACTTTCGCGACTACCGCCGTGAACAGGGGATCGCGCCGACGCTCGAGGAGGCAGCGGCGGCGTTGGGAGTCAGCAAGATCACGGTCTACGAGCACTTGAACCAGCTCGTGAAGAAGGGTGCCGTCTACCGCGACAAGGCGAAGGCGCGTGCGGTCGCGATTCTGCACGACCCCGATGTGCCGGACGGTGCGACGGAGCACGAGGAAGCGTCGCTGCCGTTGCTGGGAACGATCGCAGCCGGACGACCGATCGAGGCGATCGAGGACCGCGAGAACATTCGACTGACCGAACTCGTGCCGACCGGCGATGGCTTCTACCTGTTGAAGGTGCGCGGCAAGTCGATGATCGAAGATCACATCGACGATGGCGATCTCGTCGTCGTCGAACGCAGCGAGACCGCGCGCAACGGCGAGATCGTCGTCGCGATCCTCGATGGCGAAGAGGCGACGCTGAAGCGCTTCTATCGCGAGAGCGATCGGATCCGTTTGCAGCCGGCGAACTCGTCGATGGACGCGATCTACCCCGGGCGGTGTGAGATCCGTGGCGTCGTCCGCGGCGTCATTCGTCGGTTCCGATGACCGACGACCGTCCATCCGAACCACCCCCCCGCGAATCGCCGCCACCGGTGCCGCCACCACCGGGGCGGGTGCAGAACGGCCCGTACGTCGTCCGCTGCGCTCCGGGGAAGCACGCGTACTGCCGGTGCAAGCGCAGTGCGCGGTTTCCGCTCTGCGATGGCACCCATCGCGACTCGGAGATCACGCCGCTGAAGATCGTGCTGACCGAGGCGACGAGCGTGGCGTGGTGCGCGTGTGGTCGTTCGCAGAACTTGCCGTTCTGCGACGGCTCGCACGCGTGCTGACGCGCTCTGCCACGGTTTGCTTCGCCGTCAGACTGGAGCGGCCGGCTTCGGCGCGACGCGCAGCCAGCCGGCGCGGAGGCGTTCGGCAGCCGGCGAAGGTCGCGGATCGAAGACGAGTCGGACGTCGCCGGTCCCGAGATCGGGAAGCTCGATCGTGCGCGCGAGCACCAACCCGCGACGCGCCAGGAGCACCTCGATCCGGCGGCGGTTCTTCGCGAGCACTTCGTACAGCGAGTGAGCGTTCTTGCCGTTCACGCGATTACCGTCGAAGGCCAGGATCTCGTCGCCGGCTGCGATCCCGGACGCAGCGGCCGGACTGCCGGTCAACACGGCGGCGACGGTCGAGCCATCGGCGCGCCACTGCAAACCGAGCGCAGGTGTCGTCTCCGCTTGCGTCTCGAGCAGCACTCCGAAGTCCGCGAACGCTGCGGCGAAGTCGGGACGGAACGGCTGCTCGACGAGCTCGTGCACGGTGTCGGCGAGATCGACACCCGCGATCGTCGTCAGCGCATCGACGACGTCCGCGTGGGTGTATCCGCGTCCCTGCTTCCACGTCGTCTGCCACAGCACGCGCACGACGTCGTCGAGACAGCGTTCACCGCCCGTCGCCTTGCGCACGGCGAGGTCGAGCAGCAACGCGGCGAGTGCGCCGCTGACGTAGTAGCTCTGTGACGAGTTCCGCGAGTTCTCGTCGGGACGGTAGTACTTGATCCACGCATCGCGGCTCGTCTCGACGAGCGGATGCAGGTGGCGTCCGGGCGTGCGCTGCACGTCGTTGACGTGGCCGGCGACGATCTCGAGGTAGCGCTCGGGTGTCAGCACCGACGCGCGAAGACACAGCAGGTCGTCGTAGTAGCTCGTGAAGCCCTCGGCGACCCACAGCAGCGACGTGTAGACCTCGCGCTCGAGGTCGGGATCGACGAGTTCGATCGGCTGCAGTCGCTTGACGTTCCAGAGATGGAAGTACTCGTGCGCGACCAACCCGAGGAAGTCCTCGTAGCTCTTGCGCGGATGGAACGTCGTGCGAGGCGCGAGCAGCACGCTGCAATCGCGATGTTCGAGTCCGCCCCGACCGCCGTCGGCGAGCAACGTCTGGAACTCGTAGCGCGGGCACGGCAGATCGCCGCCGAAGACGTCGACGGCGTGCTCGAGAATCCGACGCGTGTCGTCCACGAGGGACTCGGGCAGCGGCAAGCCGCCGAGCCCGTCGATCACGTACTCGTGCGGCACGCCACGCACGTCGAACGGCAGATGTTGAAGTCGTCCGGCGAGGCACGGTGAGTCGACGAGTTCGTCGAGCGTCGCCTCGCGAAGTCGCCAGACCCCGGCCGTGCCCGACTCGAGCAACGGACATGTGAAGTCCCAGTCGGTCGGAAGCTCGACCGACACGCGCGCCCGCAGCGTGCGCCGTTCGACCGGCCACAGCAGCACGCAGGCCCCGTTCCAGAACGCATGGTCCTCGGTGACGTCGGCCGTGCGAACCGTCAGGTCGAACGCGTAGACCTGATATCGCACGCGGATTCGCTGGCTCGCGTTCGTGGCCTTCGACGTGGACTTGGTCGCGGGTCCGACGACGAAGCGGTTCTTGCTCGGCTTCGACCACGGCAACTCGCGGCCGGTGGCGGCGTCTTCCGCGGCGAATCCCTGCAGATG
The DNA here is from genome assembly GCA_023433825.1 of Planctomycetota bacterium. GTDB lineage: Bacteria > Planctomycetota > UBA1135 > UBA1135 > UBA2386 > JAEYTU01. Next base: position 4,671 of record JAEYTU010000329.1, on the reverse strand, counting down.
TCGCGAGTACTCGCGAACCATGTAGCTGCCCGGCGTCCACGTCGGCAGGAACAGCGTGCAGGCCGCCGGATCCGCGAAGTCGGCGCGGTCGATTTCGAGCACGACGTCCAACAGATGGGACTTCGGGTCCCGAATGGCGATCGCGAAGGTCAGCAAGGTCCCGTCCTGGTCGATGCGGCTCCGCCGGAACGCTTGCCGGCACAACGCCGCTGACATCGGGCGTTCCGGTCGGCGTCGAGTTGGCCTGCCCGAGATGGTGGCCCGCCCGAAACGGTGGCACGCCCGAGAGGATTCGAACCTCTGACCTTCGGCTCCGGAGGCCGACGCTCTATCCAGCTGAGCTACGGGCGCGAACGTCCGTTCGGAAGGGCTGCGCAGAGTGCTTGGTTCGTGCTCCGCCGCCCGGCGTACGGGGGCGGGGTCATACCTGCGGGTGTGCGTGAATACAACCGACCTGCGCCCGCGCGGCGCAGGGGGGCGTTGCCAGATCCAACGCGGGCCGTTCCAATCCGCCGCCTCGTACCAATCACGTCGACCGTGCAACCTCCGTTGCGCGGTCGCCTAGTCGGTACGTGCTCGGTGAGTCGTGCATGCGACCCACCGCGAACTCTTCCTCCCGTTGGATCTCCCGCTTGCACACTCGCCGAGTCTGCAGGTCCGCACACTTGCAAGGGGCGCGTATGAACCAGCTCCGCGCGACAGTCGCACTGACCATCTTGGGGTCGGCGCTCATCGCTCATTCGCAGTGGGAGCCGCGCAGTGAACTCGACGCACGCCTGTCTGCGAACCCGACCGACCCGTTTGCCGACACCGACGGTGACCTGCTGCCCGACTCGTTGGAGTGGGTCACGCTGACCGATCCGGCCCGTGCGGATTCGAATCGCAACGGCGTCAGCGACTTCTTGGACGTCGTCTCGTACTCGCTGCCGCAGGACCAGACTCCCCCGCCGGCGAACGGCTTCGCCGACCACGGCGCCCGCGTTCTGGTGCACACCGTTCGCACGCCGGACGGCAGCGAGCACGCCTACGTGAACGTCCTGCTCCGGTTCGCCGGCAGCGCGCCGGCGGTCGTGACTTCGGTCGAGCCGTTCCTCGAGTCGCATGGCGTCAAGGTCCCGATCGCGAACCTGCTGCTCTCGACGTCGCAAATCCGGTCGTACATCCGCTTCGAACCCGGCAGGGGATCGATGGTGCTGGTCTCGTTCCACCTGTGCGACGCGAACGCCGTGCGAAACGTGCTGCCCTGCACGATCGGGGCAGCCGTCATGATCGACGGCATGTCCGTGCTGACCGGGGCGCACGTCGTCGAAATGGGCAATGACCTCGCGACCGTCGTCGCGGTGGACACTGACCGTTTCGGCTTCCAGACGCTGACGACCCCGCAGGATGTCTCGAACCCGTTCTGGCGCGGGAACCACGCCTGCCTGTTCCGGTTGGTCCAAGTCGGACAATCCCGAACCCAGTCGCTCTGCGAGGTCGTCCAGGCCGCGTGCGACGGCATCGTGACGCTGTACTGCGATCCGCAGGCGTGCCGGAACAAGGAAGGGGCGCTCGTCCCGCTGCCGATCGGGCTTCGTCTGGTCCGCGGCGGCTGAGTCCGCTGAGCGAGACTTTCGCTGCCCGACGACGCTCACGGAACATCCGTGTGGGCCGCTGCCGTCTGGAAGCATCGTGGTGAAACCGCTCGATCCCGACCGGGACCTGGTCCTGGGTTGCCAAGACCCCCACGCGGATCGGTTCGACGAGTCGTTCGAGCGCCTCTACCAGAAGTACCGCGACCGCGTGTACTCGATCGCGTACCGGATGACCGGGTGTTCCTCCGACGCCATGGACGTCGCGCAGGAAGCGTTCAGCATCGTCTTCCGCAAGATCGACGCGTTCCGGTTCGACGCGCTGTTCAGCACCTGGCTGTTCCGGATCGTCGTCAATGCCAGCATCGACTACCTGCGCCAGAGTCGGGGCGCGCGGCGTCGGCCGGGTGTCAGTCTGCACACGCTGGCGACCGAGTCCGAACCTGCGGACGAGACGCTGCAAGCACCGCTCGATCGGGCCGCCGACGCCGAACTCGGCGCTCACGTCCAATCCGCGATTCAGCGGCTGAGCCCCAAACTCCGCGCGGTCCTGCTGCTGCGCTATCTGGAGAGTCAGTCGTACGAGGACCTCGCGACGACGCTCGCGATCTCGATCGGGACCGTGAAGTCGCGTCTGGCGCGCGCCCACGTCGCCCTCGAGAACGTGCTCCGCGGCACCCTCGCCCCATTCGGGTACCCCGAGGATGGGGCACACCCGGAGCGTGTCGCCGCGGAAGCAGCCACCGACGCCGACGCGGATTTCGCCGGACCGGCCGACCCCTCCGACCCCCACAAGGCACAGGGCGGAGCGAATTCCGACGCGCGCGCGCCCGGCGACGCAAAGCGGCCAAACGCCGCCAACGCGACCGATCGCGCCATCGACGACAACCCGACCGAGGGCACCGAGGACGTCGCATGACCACACCGATTCCCAACTCCTCGCACGACGGCTCGCCGGACGGATGCGAGGACGCGTTGCGCGACGCCGTGCACCGCCACCTCGTGGACTTGGTCGACGCGCGGCTCGCCGCCTCGGGCCCGGTCCTGGCCGACGCTGCCGCAACCAACGCTCACCCTCGACTGACTGCGGAGATCCCCGCAGACGTCCTCGTGCATTCCCGGGACTGCTCGTCCTGTTCCCGGATCGTGGCCGCGGCGACGCGGCAAGCGGCTCTCCTCCGTCGACTCCCGCGGCCCTCTCTACCCGCGGCGATGAAGGCAGCCGACTTCCTGGACTCGATCGCCGAACGTGCGGCCGAGCCCTCCGAGCGGTTCCTCGAACCGTTGCTTCGGGCATCCCTGCCGCCCGTCGCCGCACCCCGCGATGCGTCGTGGGTCGAGGTTCCGCTCCGCGTCGTCCGCGGTCGCGATGCTCTCGGCGATGGGCTCGCGGCTCTCGCCGAGCGGCATCGCGCGCCGAGTCGGCTTTGGGGTCGCGTTCGCACCGAGCTCGACGCGTTCCGCCGCGAGCGCGCACCTGCGCCGCGTCGGGCCGTGCGCGGCTGGATGCGCGTCACGGTGATCGCGGCAGCCGCGGTCGTCGTGGCGTGGATCGTGCCAAGCCCCTTCGAGAATCGCGGAACCTCGCCCGCGCCAGAGTTCGTCCTAGTGCCAATTCCGTCGTCGGACCTGCCGAGCCTCGTTGCGCAGCAATCGCTGTTCGACCTGATCGACCGGGTGCGCGACGGCTGATCGGTCCCTCTCGTAACGCCGTCGCGGACGCTCTCTCCGCGGCAGCAACCCACCTCTCTCTGTCTCTCCTGTTCTCGTCGTTCGTCGCCCGTTCCAACCATGTGGTTCTCCCGCCGACTTCCGAGCGTGCATCTGTGCCTGGCGAGCTTGTTCGCCGCCATGGGCACGAGCGCTGTTTGCGCAGGCGTCGGCGCGCAGAACTTTGGAACGGGCCCCGTGTCTCCGATCGCCCAGGGCGATGTGCCATTCGCCGAGCCCTGGGCGGTCCGCTTTTCCCACGTCCACGACGCGATGACGAAGCTCGACTTCTCCGCGCGACAGGTACGGCGGGTCCTCGATCTGCGCACCTCGACCGGGATCTGGACCGGGATCGAAGAGCGCTTGTTCCACACCGCGTCGCGCACGGATCGACCGGAGCGGTTCCAGTTGCAGTTCCTCGGGATCGAAGGTCGGACGTTGACGCCGGCCCAGCATCTCGACGTCGAGCACGTCTACCGCGGTCAGGTCGGCGGCATCTACCACGACACGAGCTTCCGCATCGTCGACCCGAACCGGGCGACGGCGAACTATCAGTTCCTCTATGTCGGTGACGCGCAGCGCGCGCAGCGGCTCGCGTACCGGATGGTCGTGATGTCGCGGCTTCCCGGCCGCAGCGCGTGGATCCTCGATCTGGACGTCGCGACCGGCTACCCGCTCTACCGCGGCGAAGTCGACTACCTCGGGCGCTTGGTCTCGGAGGTCGAAGTCGTCGACTTCACGCATGGCTCCTCCGCGAGCTTCCCGGCAGGCGCGTGGTGGTGGACTCCGCCGCCGGACGTTCGTGAGTTCGAATCGCCGGCCGATGCGCTGCGGTCGCTTTCGAGCAATGGAGCGTGGTTCGAACCGGAGTTGCTGACGATTCCGCCGGGCTATGTGCCGACCGCTTCGCGGGTGATCTTGAATCCCTACGGTCAGGATCCGGTCGTCACGCTCGGCTACACCGACGGCATCGACATGATCTTCGTCGTCGAGATGGTCGCGGGTGGGTCACCGTTGGTCGCCGCGCACTCGATCGGGATCCAGCGCCAGGACGGACTGACCCGCCTCGTGTTCCGCCATGGGGTTCGCGAGGTCCACGTGATCGGCAAGGCCGCCGAAGTCATGCTGCGGATGACGACGGAAGGGCTCTACCGCCAAGTCCTGCGCAACTGACGGCGCGCTGTCCGCGTCGCTCGCGGGCGCGCGTCGGGCGCGCGTCGGCCGCTCGCTCGCGCCGGTCACCTCGGCGCGGCGACGAACATCGCGAAGTCGTCGCCGAGCACGCCGGCTCGCATCAGCCGGTCTTCCTCGCGGAACAACGTCGTCAGCACGTGGTTGTGCTCCCAGTTCCGCGGGTCGTAGGTGTGGGTCTGGTACATCAGCACCGGCT
>JAEYTU010000304.1 GCA_023433825.1 Planctomycetota bacterium | reverse complement strand
CCCACGCCTGAGGCCAGGTCGCGGAACCGGGACGCGCGGGCAGGTTCAGCGGTCCGTTGAACACCGTCACCGGCGACGTGCCGTGGTTCGACGCGAACGTGTACGTCATCGCCGTCACCGCGGTCGGCGTGACCGACAGAGTGAGGACGAGATTCGTCGTCATCGCCGGGTTGTTGTTCCCGAGGTACGTGTTCGACGAGTTGCTGCCGGGACGGCGGACGTCCATCGAGTTCCAGACGCCGGCGGGCACGGCGATATCGCTCGATGCATAGATCAACTGCGCGCGGGAGTTGCTCGGGGTCGTCGTCGACGTCGTCCCGTAGAAGACGTAGCTGACGTAGAAGGGCGAGAAGTCCGGTCGGTTCGCGGCGAGCTGGGCCGGAACGACGACCGACTGGGCGGAAGCGGCGGCGGCGAGGAGGCACGCCGTAGAGGCGAGAACAGCGGTTCGCGTAGGGGGTACTCGAGTCCTGATCAGGGGAAACGGGAGGGATCGAACGGGAAGGCGCGGCAAGCCTACCGCGCTCCGTCGACGAGGATGCGCACGGGGGCCTCCGCGCGCGCCGTAGGACGGTGCCGCGCGTCGCCTGGGTTCCGTCCAATCTCACGACGCCGAGGTACGGCGTCATCGTCGCGGGCTCCGATCGCCTCACTGCGACGGAGCTGAGCGGCGTCGGAATGGACGGTCCGACGCGCATCCGCCAACGCCACGAGAAGTCGACGACCCCGGACTCGGGGCCGCGTCCATCTCGAATCGAGACCGGTCAGACGGTCATTGCGCGGCGGTCAGCGCCTCCGCGACAACGCGGAGGCGCCAGGACTCGATCAGAGGTTGATCAGAATCGTCGGGCCGGTGAACGTCGCCACCGTGCCCGCCGCCGCGCACCCGACCTTCGCCGTCGCCGAGGTGGCGACCGCGAGATCGAGTTTTCCAGCCGAACCGCTCAGTTGTTGAACTGCAGCGTGATCCCGGTCTCGCGCGCGATCGAGCCGGTCGGGTTCACGGCGTTCGCGCCGGTCGCGGACAGCAGCGCCGCCGGGGCGCCGAGGCCGTCACCGATCGTCCACTTGCTGCTCCAGCCGACGACGACGCCGAAGGCGTTCGCGGCCGAGTCGAGCCACAGCGAGTGATCGAAGAAGCTCTGGCCGGACAACGACGGGTTGTTCGGAACCGGAATGACCGGCCAACCTGCCGAACCCGTCGCACTTGCCGTCAGACCGATCGCGTAGTCGACCGACGCATTGACGGTGCAACCCGGCGCGCCGAGCGGGCCGAGATCGATCGGCAGCGTGAGGCCACCGTAGTTGCCACCCACGCCTTGGCCGCCGATCCACGCGAAGCCGCTGACATTCGGCAGCAGGCTGTTGTACGTGACGCGCCACGTCGCGCCGATGCGCGGGTTCGTGTGGCTGAGGCTGTTGTTGTAGTTGTTGTTGCTGAACCGACACGAACTCGGCGCCGAACCGTTGTTGTCACGCAGTCCGTTCTTCGGGAACTGGCCTTCGAGGTACCACGGGGTCGTCGCCGCGTTGCCGGTCTGCGTCGCGTCGACGACGAGCGTCCCGCCTGGAATGCCGACGTAGACCATCGGCGTCGTGAACGGGATGTTCTCCCATGGCTGCGGCCAGACGTTCGTGCCAGTACGAGCCGGCAGATTGAGCGGCCCGTTGAACACGGTCAGCGGGGTCGGTCCATGGTTGGTCGCGAACGTGGTCGTCATGCCCGCGAGCGCCGTTGGCGATACCGAGATCGTCAGGACGAGGTTGGTCGTGGTCGCGGGATTGTTGTTCCCGAGGTACGAGTTGGCAGCGTTCTGACCCGGACGACGGACGTCCATCGAGTTCCAGACGCCAGCAGGCACGGCGATGTCGGACGTCGCGTACATCATCTGCGTGCGCGAGTCGTGCGGGACGGTGGTCGACGACGTGCTGTAGAAGACGTTCGCGGTGTACCAGGGGGTGCCGACGGGCCGGTTGGTGGCGAGCTGCGCCGGAACGACGACCGACTGCGCGGATGCGGCAGCGGCGAGCAGGCAGGCGGTGGAGACGAGAGCTGAGGTTCGCATAGGGGTACTCGAATCTGAACTGACGGGGGGTAGGGGCAAGCTGTCGGAGGAAAACGAGCGCGGAACTCTAGCGCGCGAAAGTCGCCCGGGAAGGGCGCGCGCGGCTTGGTTGCGCGCGCGTTGGACGGAGCCGTCGTCGAACGAGTTCGCTCCCCGACGGACATTTCTCGAACCATCGACGGGGATCGCGCGGATCGTTCGCGTAACCCCGAGACGACCACGCGCCCCATGGCGCCGCGCGAACCAACCCGTATGCAGGCTCACGTGAGGATCACGGTTCGTTGTTTCGCTTCCGTCCGCGAGCTGTTCGCGGCCGAACGTTTCGAGGTCGATTTGCCGGACCGGGCCACGGTCGCCGACCTACGGGACGAACTGACACGCCGGGCGCCGGAGATTGCGCGGCTGCCGTTCGTCGTCGCCGTCAACCGCGACTTCGCCGACGACGCGATGGCGCTGGCGGATGGCGACGAGGTCGCGTTGATCCCACCGATCAGCGGCGGGAACGCGCAGGCCACGACGCCGCCACGCTTCGAGTGCCGGTTCGTGACGACCGGCATCGATCCGCGCCCGCTCGAACGCGAGGTCCGCAGCGATCACGACGGCGCGGTCGTCACGTTCGCCGGCGTCACGCGCGACCACGCCGACGGGCAGGCCGTGACCGGCCTCGCCTACGAGGCGTTCGTCGAGATGGCGGTGCCGGTCGTCGAACGGATCTTCGCGGCCGCGGCGGCGCGGTTCTCGATCGGTCGCGCACGCGTCGTGCATCGGCTTGGCGCCGTGCCGGTCGGTCAGACGTCGATCGTCGTCGTCGTCGCGGCCGCGCATCGCGGCGCGGCGTTCGACGCGTGCCGGTACCTGATGGACCGGATCAAGGCCGAGGCGCCGGTGTTCAAGCGCGAGTCGCTGACCGACGGCGCGGCGCGCTGGGTCGGCGATCTACCGCGTCGAGACGGCGAACGCGTCTGACGGCGCGATCGCGTCGGCGCGCGGGATCAGGACGACGGTGTCGGGCGCGTTCGCCGCGTTCGCAGCAAGTGCCGGAACGACGATGTCGAGCTGCTCGACCTGCGCGACGCCGTCGCGGATCTGCGCCCGCAGCTCGGCGACCTCGCTCCGCAGCGCATCGCGCTCGGCGAGCACCGTGTGCAGGCGAAGGCGCAGCCAACCGACGCGTTCGCGCAGGTGCTGCTTCTCGATCGCGTGGTCGAGCGCGCGCCGCAGCACGAGCGGTGCGAGTGCCGCGCGCGCGACATGATCGGCGGCACCGGCGCGCAGTCGGCTGCGCTCGTCGCCACCGACGACGACGACCGGCGGCGCGCGGTGCGTCTCTGCCAGCGCGGCGAGCAATGCCACCGCCGCGCCGTCGCCGTCGTCGGCGACGATCGCGTCGATCTCGGTGTCGGCCAGCGCTCCGAGCGCCTCGCCGACGCTCGACACCTGCAGGCACAGGTAGTTGCGGCCAGGAACGGAGTGAAGGGTCTCGCGGACGAGGTCGCCGTGGACCGAGTCGGCCGCGTGGATCAGGATCGCGTGCATGACGGGACTGCGTCGGAACGGGGATGCGGGGAACCCCGGCCCTATCGGACGTTCCCGTCGATCCCTTGAGCCGTTGCCATCGGCGCCGCGGGCACGACCGCTTCGCCGGCGCCGCGCGGCCCGAGCAGCCAGAACAGCCCCGGCGTCAGCAACAGATCGAGCAGCGTCGACGTGACGAGACCGCCGACGATCACGCTGGCGACCGGATACAGGATCTCGCGTCCCGGCAGATCCGGCACGAGCACGATCGGCAGCAGCGCGATCCCACTCGTCAGCGCCGTCATCGCGACCGGCACGATTCGCTCCTGACCGGCGCGCACGAGCAGGTCCACCCCGAACGGCTCGCCCTCCTCGCGCAGCAGATGCCGGTAGTGATCGAGCAGCAGGATGCTGTTGCGGACCGCGATCCCGCCGAGCGAGATCAGTCCGACCAGCGTCGCGATGCTGGCCTCCGGCCCGGTCAGCACGATGAACGCGATCCCGCCGAGGAACGCGGCCGGCAGCGAGACGAGCGTCTGCAGCGTCAACCCGATCGAA
>JAEYTU010000297.1 GCA_023433825.1 Planctomycetota bacterium | reverse complement strand
GCAAAGACCAACTGTTCTGAGATTGGCGCGGGTCCGGCGCGAACTTCCGATCGCGGCCCGCGACGCTCCTCGACGCCCCTCGACGCCCCCCGCGACCGCATCGTGCATGCGCGTGCGCGTTCGGTGCGATCGGCACGCTGCAGAGCGCGTGCGTACCGCGGGCAAATCCCAATCTCTCGGGCCTTGGCACCATCGTGGGACGTGGCCATGATCCCCGCGCCGATCCGTGTCTCGCACCTCGGATCGGCAGCATCGCATCGCCCGTCCCGCCCCCGGGCCGGCCTCGCCCACCGCCTTTCTGCCGAGAGAGCATGCTGAATCGAACGATGCCCGCCGACATGGCGGTCCGCCGCACTCTGTCCTTCGCTGTCGCCCTCGGCACCCTCGGGTTGACGGCGGTCGCGCTCACCCGACCGGCACATGCGCAGACGCCGCAAGTCGCGAAGGAATCCGGCGCCGGGAAGCCGCCGACCGGAATTCCGTCCTGGATGCTCCCGGTCCCCGGCGGCCAACTGACGATCGGACTGACCGCCAAAGAGGCGCTCGACCTGTCGAAGGAGATGCGGCCGAACGACGAGAAGCAGCGCCGCGACATCCTGAAGCTGCTGTTGCCCGAACTCGGCAAGAAGCGGCACGAGGTCGCGCCGTTCTACATGGCGCAGACGCTGGTCACGAACGAGCAGTACCTGACGTTCGTCAAGAGCACCGGCCACCGGTTCCCGATCGCGTGGTGGCGCGACGGCCAGAAGAAGCACTTCGAGGCCGAGCGCGACAAGATCCTCGAAGAGTTCGGCAAGGAGGGGAAGCTCGCGTTCTTCTACTACTGGCAGAAGCACTGGAAGAACCTCCCGTACGCGATCCCCGAGGGGCAGGAGAAGCTGCCGGTCTCGACCGTGTCGTGGGAGGACGCGAACGCGTTCGCGGCATGGGCAGGGATGCGCCTGCCGACCGAGCTCGAGTGGCTCGCCGCAGCGACCAACGTCGGAAAGAAGACGGACCCGTATCTGCTCGGCGCCAAGTACGAGCCGCGGTTCCTCGACGAACTGCGGATGAAGTTGCCGCGCGATCAGGTGGTCCGTCCGGTCGGTGAGACGCAACCGGCGCGTGGACCGCTCGGTCACGACGACATGGTCGGCAACGTCTACGAATGGATGGGCGACGTCGACTTCACGCCGCTCGCCGGCCGTGAGGACTGGGAGAAGGAGTACCAGAAGGTCAAAGCCGACCGATTCGGCAGCACGCAGGACCTGCCGAACATCTTCGAAGGGCACTACCGGACGCTGAAGGGCGCGAGTTGCTACTCGGGGACGCGCGCTCCGGAGCTCGAGCTTCGGATCGGATTCCGCTACCGCGAGACCTACGACGAGACGACGGAGGCCGTCGGCTTCCGGGTCGCGAAGAGCGACGTCCCGGCGCGCGACATGACCGCGACGCTGCTGCGCATTCGCTACGACTACAGCGACGTCGGCGGTCGGCAGTTGAGCCAGCAGGATCAGGTCGGCATCGAGCGCTATCAGATGGCTGGCAACTTGATCGCCAGCTACCACGCTGCGAGCTTCGTCCCGCTCACCGACTACGCCGAGGTGAAGGGCTTCAACGCGAAGCTGCTCCTCGATCAGTCGCAGGAGCGGCCGATCCCGATCGGCGTGCTGATCACGACCGAGAAGATGGCCGAGCCGCTGCTCGAGCCCGGCATCTACACGATCTACTACCGCCACGGCGGCACACCGGCCGAGTTGACGCGCGCGCTGCGCGAGGGCCGCGCCGCGATCCTGCGCGCGAAACAGACCGGCAAGGAAGAGCCGCCGAAGGAAGGCGCGCTCGACTGGCGCGGGGTCATCGATCGGTTCGGGATCACGCCGGAGGAACTCGAGAAGACCGCCAACATCCCGCACATGCGACTCGCGGCCGGCGGGCTGACGATCCTTCGCGACGACGACCTGTTCCTGTTCCGCAAGTCGGGCGGCGACTTCGTCGCGAGCCTGAAGGGATCGGCGGCCGTGAAGGGCGGCTACAAGGGCCCGGCGCTGACGCTCGGGACGCAGAAGTCGAAGCTGCAGGTCGTGTTCAGCGCCGGTGTGCAAGCGCAGCCGGGGTCACGCACGCAGCACCTGCAGTTCGCGCTGCCGTTGACGCTCGACCAGGCACACGACGTCAGTCGCCCGTGGCGCGCGCCGGGCTCTGCGCAGATCGCGCCGGGCGTCGCACCGGGAGGCGCCAACAACGTTCAGCGACAGCCCGCGAAGTGACGTGACGCGACGCGCGGACGCCAGCGCACACCGACGCCGGACTCGCCGGCGACACCGGTAACGATCGAGACCCTCCGAGGAGCCCCCCGTTTGGAGATCAACGCGAAGGCGAAGGCCGCCTTTTCCTACCAGGACTACACGCGCAAGACGCCGATCGACGGCGTTCAGATCGTGCAACTCCGCAGGTTCAACGACGACGGTGGCGCGATCACCGAGTTGGGCCGGCTGACGTCCGGCATGCACGCACTGCTGCCGGGCTTCGAAGTCCGGCAGGTCAACTACAGCGAGGTCGAGCCGCTCGCGATCAAGGCCTACCACATGCATCACCGCCAGACCGACGTCTGGTACGTGCCGCCGTGCGACAAGCTGCTGCTGGTCCTGCACGACTGTCGGAAGGGCTCGGCGACCGAAGGCGCGACGATGCGATTCGTGCTCGGCGACGGGAACAGTCAGTTGGTGCGCATTCCGCCGGGTGTCGCGCACGGCACGCGCAACCTCGCGGCGTCGATCGGGCGGATCCTGTACTTCGTCGACGTGCAGTTCTCGGTCGAGCCGGGCGAATGCGACGAGGGCCGCCTGCCGTGGGATTTCCTCGGCGCCGACATCTGGGAGATGGTCAAAGGCTGAGGCGATTCGTCGCCGGTGCCTGACCTCTCCGTCACGCGGTCGGCAGCGACAGCACGAAGCATGCGCCGGCCGCCGTCGGGCCGAGCGTCAGGTCGCCATCGAGATCCCGCGCGAGCCCGCGCGCCAGCGCGAGGCCGAGACCGACGCCGGGGATCTCGTTGCTCGACGTCGGGACCGCGCCGCGGTCGAACGGCGTGAAGATCCGGGCGCGATGCTCGGACGGCACACCCGGGCCGCGATCGTGGACGGCGATCCGCACGGTCGCGCCGTCCAGATGCGCGCGCAGCGTGACGCGCGGGTCGGTGGCGTCGCGCGCGTACTTCGCGGCGTTGTCGACGAGGTTGAACAGGATCTGAAGTACCGCGTCCTCGTCGGTCGCGACGACGGAGTCGCCGACGTCCGCGTCGACGACGAGTTCGAGCGTCATCGCCGACTCGGCCAATCGTCGTTCCAGCGTCGGTGCGACACGCGAGAGCAGGCTCGCGACGCCGTGACGCTCACGCCGACTCGCGAACCGCCCCTCCTCGAGACGGGACCACGCCAGAACGTTCTCGACGACCCGCGCGAGCCGATCCGACTCGGAGCGCAGCGTCTGCAGGTACTCGTGACGCGCGACCGGATCGGTCACGACGTCGTCGGCCAGCATCTCGCTGTACATCCGGAACGTCGTCAGCGGCGTTCGCAGTTCGTGCGTGACGGCCGACGCGAACCGCGCGCGGCGTTCGCCGAAGCCGATCGCGGCACGCAGCGTGAACGCGAGCGTCGCCAGCGCGAGCAGCGTCATCCCCCACGTCACGGCGAGGATCGTCGTCGTCGGGAGCGCGCCAGCCACGGTCGACGACGTCGTGGTCGCCGCGAGGCGCGCCGGGACCGTCGCGAGCAACGTTCCCTGTTCGGTCGGCGACGGCGACGTGCACCGCATCAAGTCGGCACCGCCTTCACCGAACAAGTCGTCGACGAGTGCGAGCAGCGATCGGCGGAGCGCCGGCCAGTCGACGACGACGCCTTGCACCGCCGTCGCGCGCGCCGACGTCACGCGCCGCGCGAAGACCAGCAACGGTTCGCCGCCGGACTCGAGCCACAGCGGCAGCATCGGACCGACCACCTCGGCGACGGCGGCCGCGTCCGGCGCGACGCTCGGCGCGACGGACTGCGCCTTGTTCGGGTTCGCGAAGTTCTGGTTGCCGACGTTCGCGTTCATCGCCATCTGCCGGTTCGAGAACTCCTGCACGGTCTGCACGAACTGCTGCGTCGTCCCCGGCGGAACGATGTTGCAGCCGATCTCCGACAGTCGGGCCTCGGCGCCGGCCAGCGGGAGCCCGAGGCTTGCCGCCGTCAGGCGCGGTCGCAGCTCGGCGAGGGCGTCCTGGCACGACGCGATCCCCGCGCCGACGAGGACGTCGGCCTCGGCGATGTCGCGCTGGTTGCCGGTCGGCACCTGCGGACTCGTCAGCGTTCCGTCGGCTGCGAGTTCGAAGTGCAGGCGGAACCACTCGGAACGGAACGACAGCAGCGGCGACGGCACGAGAACCTCGTCCGGCGGCAACCGACTGAGCCCCTTCGTCCACGCTGCGGGCGCCGGCGCGAACGACCGGTAGTCGGACGACGGCCGCATGGCCTCGCGCACCACGTGCGGCGACAGCCAACTGTCCATCCGCCAAAGCGCGAGGCGCAACTTCTCGTGCAGCTCGGCTTGGCGCCGTGCCAACGTCTCTTCGCGGTCGAGCACGATCAACGTCGCCGTCAACCAGCCGACGACGGCCAGCAGCACGGTCAACGTGACCGCGAACCAGCCCCAGGTGCGTCGACGATGCGTCGTCATCGCGTGGCCCTCATCGTGCCTCCGCCGCGGCGAGCATGTAGCCCTTGCCACGCACCGTCAGCACGACCTCCGGTCGATCGACCGGATCGGCGAGCTTCTCGCGAAGGTGCACGACGTGCATGTCGATCGCTCGTGTCGTCTGGTCCCCACCGGTCAGCCCCCACACGCGCTGCAACAACTCGCTGCGGGAGATCGCGCGGCCGCGGTTCGCGACCAGATAGCGCAGCAGGTCGGCCTCGCGCTCGGACAACTGCGCCCGCGACCCGTCGGGGCGGCCGATCTCGCGACGGTCGAAGTCGACGCTGCGGCCGGCGAGATCCACGCGGCCGACGTCGGACGGCCGCTCGGCACTGCGTCGGAGCACGGCGGCGACCCGCGCCAACAGCTCCTTCGACGAGAACGGCTTGACGACGTAGTCGTCGGCACCGGTCTGCAGTCCGTGCACGCGGTCGTGCTCGGAGCCGCGCGCGGTGACGAGGATCACCGGCAAGGCCGGGCGCGCGCGGCGGATCTCGGCCAGGACCTCGAAGCCATCGCGCTTCGGCAGCACGACGTCGAGGATCGCGAGGTCGAGCTCGGCCGAAAGCGCCGTCGTCAGGCCGTCGGCGCCGTCGGCGCACGCGATCGCCGCGTAACCGGCGAACTGCAATGCGTCGACGAGCCCGCGACGGATCGCGGGGTCGTCCTCGACGACGAGCACGGTTTTCGATGCGCTCACGGGCAGTCAGCGTAGCCCGAACCTTCGGTCGTCGGTCGCGTCGTCGTGGCACCGCATGCACGACGCGACGCGGCCCGCCGACGTCACCTTCCCGCTGCGATCGATCGTCCCGTAGATCCAACCGCGGTCGGTGCCCGGCGTGTCCTTCGCCAGCTTGTGCATGACGAACAGCCCGGCGAAGTCGCCGGCGTGGTAGCGCTTGTCACCCTCGATCAGCGTCGGATTCGCGAGGTAGCGACGGCCAGCTTCGCTGAGTCCCTTCGGATCGCCCTCGACACACACCCAAGCCTCTTTGACGAGCGTCTGCCCGACGCCCGCGTCGACGCCGGGCACGAGGTACTCGCCGCGTTCGCTGTGACGCGCGAACAGCAGGTACAGCTTGTCGCCGTGCTCGCTCTTCGTCGGTGACGCTTCGGAACGCCGCACGACCGGCGGCGAGATCTTGCAGTCGGTCGGCGCGCGGCGCGGCATGCCGGTCACGCACGCGAACTTCCGGTACTCGTCGGCGATCGCGAGAACGATCTTCTCGAACGCCGGGTCGACGACATCGGGCTTCGTCGCGGGCTTCGTCGCGGGCTTGGCCGCCGGTGCCGGTTCCGCCTTCGGCCGCTCGAAACCCCGTCCCGCCGCCTGCGTCCGCACGGCTTCGAGAACGGCTTGCTCGAACACGGCCTTGCCGGCGTCGCTTCGCACCTTCAGCTCCTGCTGCACGTGCGCATCGCGCTTCTGGCCGAGTTCGTCGACCTGCTTTCGGAGCTGATCGCGCTTGCGCTGGTGCTCCGCGATGTGCGCGCGGCGTTGCTCGAGCGTCATCGCGCGCATCGACTCGGGCAGCTCCTCGGGTTTGACCTCCTCCAACTTGAAGGTCTCGACTTTGCACGCGTCGACGAGGTCCCACGCCGCGTTGCTGTAGAGATCGCCGCCCTTCACCTGGCAGCGCTGTGCTGCGGCCGCCGGGTTCAGACTGCTGGCGTTCTTGTCCTGCTCGGCCTGGTTCTTCCACATCGACTGACCGACCGCACCGAACGGGAGATACGTCGCGTTCAACGCCGTGCTGAGCGCCGTCAACTGCGCGTCGAACGGCGTCTCGATGACGATGCCGTGATCCTGCTCGATCGCCGCGAACTTGCCGTCGGCCAGCGCCGCGACCTCGCGCCACGCCGGCGCGAGCTCGTCGGACGGGCTGCCGCAGTAGATCGAGTTGACGACGATCCCGCGCGCGATCGCCGCGCGGCACTGCGCGCGGAAGTCGACGGCTGGGTCCTGCGTCGCCGCCTCGTTGCCGGCGACGAACAGCAGCTTCAGACCCTGCGCGTCGTCGCTCCACTCCAGTTGGTCGAGCGCCGCCTGCACGACGCGCCCCACGTACTCCTCACCGCCGTTCGTCGTCAGTGCGAACAACCGCTGCGAAACGAGGTCGAGGTCGTCGGTCAGACCGGTCTCGACGTTGACCCACCCCTTCGCCGCGTCGTGCGCACTGCACCCGAACGTCAGCAGTGCCACGCGGAGCTTCGGCGTCGGCTTCATCGCAGCAAGCTCGTTGACGACGGCCCACAGGTTCTGGCGCGTCGCGTTCAACAAGCCGTTCATGCTGCCGCTGATGTCGAGACAGATCGCGAGATCGACCGGGCGCGGCTCGGTGGCGGCGGGCGGCTTCTGGGCGAACAAGACGCCCGCACATGCGAGCGACGTCAGGACGGACAAGGACTTCATCGAACGGTCTCCTGTGCTTCGATCTGGGGTTCTGGGGTCGCGGGAATCACGAGAAGATTCTTTCCGCCGACTTCGACGAGGACTTCGCCGGGCAACGACAACACCGCACACCGGCCTTCCGCTTCGAGAACGCGCGCCAACTCGAAGTACCGCGGACTCGCGAACCGGATCGTCTCGTCCGGTTCGAGCCGCTTGCCGAGCACACTGCGCCCGTCGATCCAGCGTTCGCCGCGCTTGTAGAACGCGCAGTCGACGAGCTGCTGGACGTTGGCCGTCGCGACGCTGTTCAGGTTCGAGTCGAGGTAGACGTTGCGGACGTTCGCGAACGTCTGCACCTTCTGCGCGTTCAGGTTGAAGCCCTGGTTGACCGCGCCGATGCCGGTGCGCGTCGCGACGGCTTTGCTGCCGAGTTCGCCGCCGCACGCGGCGACGAGCGCGTTCCAGTTGCCGAGGTCGCTGCCCTCGGTCGCGAGGAACGCCGTGTACTCGCTCAGCACGCCGAACTGCGTCGACAGCCGCAGGATCTCGTCGCGCAGCTCGCGGTGACGCGGATCGCGGAACGTGTCGGCCGTCGCCGACGCGAGCGACACGGCCGGCACGCCGAGGTCGCCGGCCTTCTGCCGCAGTTCGTCGACGAGGAATGCGATCTGCCGGCTCGCCCACAGCCGCGGGACGAACGCGTGGCGCGTCGTCGCCGTGCGGACCGGCAGCGTGAACGCGTAGCGCTTGACGCCGTCGACGGCCGTTCCGGACAGCTCGAAGCGCAGGTCGTCGTCGCCGCGGTACTGGCCGAGCACGACGAGCTGATCACCGGCGAAGATGTCCGGCAGCCGCGCCGGCAACACCTCGTGGATCCGCGCACCCGACGTCGCGTCGTCCTCGACCGTGGCCAGCTTCGGCTTCGCGAGCACCGGGTGATCGAGGCGCGCGAACGTCCGCGCGACCTTCTGTTCGACGTCCTCCTCCGGCAGCACGTAGGTCGTCGTCGCCCGCGTCGACTCGGCGATCCGGTCGAGCAGCGGCACGTTGACGTCGTGCCCGACGCCGAAGCAGAACACGCGCCGACCGTACGGATTGCCCTTCTCGACCAGCGCGCGCAGGTCGGTCTCGCGTGTCGGCCCGACCGTCGGCAGCCCGTCGGTCAGGAACAGCACCATCGGCAACGTGCCCGGCAGCGTCGGCGCGCGGAGTGCTTCGAGCAGCGCGTCGTGAATGTTGGTGCCGCCATGCGGGCGAATGCCGTCGAGGTGGGCGCGCAGCGCGTGGAGCGACTTCGCGTCCTTCGCGACCGGCGCCGCGAACGCGCTCGACACCGCGTTGCCGTAGTCGATCAGTTGGATCCCTTCGCCGTCGCCGAGGGCCTCGGCGATCTGCAACGCCGCCGCCTTCGCTTGGTCGAGTTTGCGCCCGGCCATGCTGCCGGAGCGGTCGAGCACGAGCGTGATCTCGCGGCGCATCGCGGGCCCGACGCGCGACGCAGGCGCTGCCGCCATCAGCAGGAAGTAGCCGCCGCCGACCTTCGGGTCGGGATAGGCGAACAGCGACGCCGTCGGGCGCGACGGGTCCGCCGTCGTCACGAAGCTCAGCCGGAACGATCCCGGGTCACGACGGCTGCGCTCGGCGACCTGGATCGCGAACTCGCGTGCGTTCTTGCGCGTCGTGACGACGTCGTGGCTCGGCGAGTAGACGGCGCCGATCGGCGACGCGGCCGTGATTCCGACCGTGATCGACCACGGCACGTCGACGCTGAGCGCCTCGCTGCGCGGCAGCACGTAATCGGCGCGCGCGCCGTCGATCTCCAGCAGGTGGTCGTAGGTCAGCCGGATCCGTTGGTGGCCGTTGCCGGGGACCGGGAACACGCTGCTGCGCACGCAGCGCCAGCCGGCGAACTCCAGCAGCGCCGGGTCGCGCAGCCGGCTCGTGATCTGGTCGTAGAGCGTGCGCGCCTCGTCGCGGCCGAGCACACGCGTCGACGGCTCGGCGCCGGGACCTTCGAACGTGAAGTTCGACACCGCGGCGCCATCGGGCACCGGCAGCAACAGAACGGCCTCCTGCTGCGACGGCGACGGGTTGCGAAGTTCGATCTCGAGCGTCGTGCTCGCCGTGCGATCGAGGATCCGCACGTGCGCGTGCGCGGCGGCGATCCGGACCGGCGTCGCGCCGTGCGGCGCGAGGACCGATCGCGACGGGACGATCCACTGGTGTCGGTCTTGCGCCCGCGGTGCCGGGGCGAGCGTGGCGGCGATGGCTGCCGCCAGAAGGGGCGGCAGCGCGAACGGAATGCGGGTGGGTTTCATGGAGCCTCGGTGCGTCGTGCGTCGTTCGTGGACGCAATCTCGTCGGCTCCATCAGACGTCGAAGTCGGGGTCGCGGCGGTAAGCGGTCGGTAAGGGGCAAGCGGACGGGGGCGCGATCAGGCGGCCCCGGTCGTCTGCGCTCGCTCGCCGCTTCCTCGCGCACGTCTCATGGCCACCGAATCTTCGTTCGCAACCAGGACGTCATGTGTGCGGAGGGCACCGGGCTTCCGCCAACCTCGATCGCCTGAAACCACACGCTCGCGCCGATGAGAGTCGGATTGGCTGGGATCGGCAATGCAATCGTCGCCGCCCGGGTCGCACCGATCGCAACCGGAGGCAGCGGTGTCAGCGACGAGGGATCGAGTCCCAATACGCCAAGTCCCGGGAGCGGGACGAAGGTCGCCCCGAGCGACAAGAATGCCTGTGCCAGGTGCTGCGCGTCGGCATTCAGGGTGATCGTCAATGACGTCCCTGGGGTGACCTCGGCCGGGACGTGGATCTGACGGCGCAACGATGGGAAGAACGCAATGCCCCGCGGTCCAATGAAGTTCGAGAATCGCGCGATCATGTCCACGTCGCCATCCAGGTCGAAGTCAGCGAACACAGCGGGTCCACTCACGGCTCCCGGCTCGTTCGTGGGCCTCCAATCGAGACTCCGGTCGACGAATCCCGTTCCGCCTTGGTTCTGATAGATCATCATCGGACCTGCCGGTGTCACGATGTCGAGCCAACCGTCACCGTCGACGTCGACGAGGTTGATGGCTCGCGTCCCTGAACCGCCACCCCCGGGGCCCGGCCCAGGCAGTAGAACGCTGCGATCGACAAACAATCCTGCGCCGTCGTTCAGCCAGACCATCGGGAGCCTACCTCCCATCAGGACGACAATATCAGAGTCACCGTCTCGATCGATGTCACCAATTGCGACGCCGTACCCTGACGACCATCCTGACAGGAGCCGCTGTCCCGCCACGAAACGACCCGCTCCATCATTGATGAGCAAGTACGCAGCATACCCCGCCGGCGCGTATGCATTGGCAATCACCAAGTCGATGTCCCCGTCGCCGTCCACATCGACAGCCGCCACAGCAGTGTTCGAAAGTACATTGCCGGGCAGATGCGTCGACGAGACGTCTGCGAAGTAACCTCGTCCATCGTTCAGCAGCAGTCGGTTTGGCTCCCCGGCGTTCCCGAAGAAGATGTCCTGATCGCCGTCACCGTCGGCGTCGAACAGCACGACGCAGCCCGTCGTATCCAACAGCGGCGGCAATCGGCCGGACTGATCAGCGATCCAGCCACCCGCGCGATCGTTCATCAGAATCAGGTTCTGGGCTCCGCTTCCACCCAGCAGGCTGATTGTCGGCACCAAGCAGTCCAACCAACCGTCGCCGTCCACGTCCGCGACCGCTGGTGCGCCGCCGACGACGCGGTACTGCCCGACCTGCAGACCCGGGACGACCGTCGTCGATCGTCCGAAGCCGGATTCGTCGAAACGATAGGTCACGACACCTCCCGAATCGTCGGAGCCGACGATGACGGGCCGTCCATTGCGGTCGAGGTCGTACGCGGCGAGACCGTGCATCGTCACGGTTGGACCCTGGAAGTTGGTGCCGTCGTAACGAAAAGGCGTCTGGGCGGACACATCACATGCCGTTGCGACGATGAAGATGATCAAAGACGGCAGGCTGTCCGCAATAACTCGATTCCTCATCGGCGAGAGCTCCGTTGATCCGCGCGGCGTTGAGTAGCAGCCCGTTCGAGGTGCCGCGCGGCGTCGACTGCGGATACACGTACAGAACTTGGATCGAACCGGATCGCCAAGCCTTCGCCGGGCAGCGAGTCGGCGTTCCCCTGGATTCCCAGAAAGGTTTGCAAGTTGCCAAATCCGGGATACTCGCAGTTGTATCGAATCCCGTGCCATTCATAAGCAAGAGTGGGCATCGGTAGCCTGTCGTAGCAGGCGGGATTCCCTACGCCCCAGACATCCACGCCGAAAAACGATGTTCCGTTACACGGGACCGGCGGCGGAAACTGTGGAGCTGGCGCGACCACCCAGCCGGCCCCGAAGTTGCTCACTGTGCCCGGAGGATTCAACTGAGGCTCTCGGACGATCGAGGAGTAATAGGGAATCGGTAGGGGGGCGAGTTGAACGAATGTTTCGTGCGGCTGAGGCAGTAGCGGTCGGGGCGGATTGTGGTACACAAAGCAGTTGTCTAGTTGACCCCATTGCCACTGAGGCGGAGGATCGAGGGAGACCTCCTGGTACGACGGAATGCAAGAGTAGATCTCGTCCAAGAAGCCAGGACGCCCCGAGTACGGTTCCCGCGTGGCCATGAATGGGTGCAGATTCTCGAGTAGGTGAGGCGTGAAGTCGCACGCCAAATTCCTCGGAAACAGCGCCTGCTGTCCTAACACGAAGACGGTCAGCCAGCGCCACGTTGCGACGGTGGGTGTCGCGAACGGGAGTCGATGTCCCGCGGTGTAGTTCGTCGGTGCACCGATCGGGTCCCGATCCGTGGGGTTCAACACGTGGGGCCACCATTGGTATTGCTCTCCAACGAAGGCATTGAAGTAGGGGTACGGCCACGGAGAACTCGTCGGATACGTTCCGCCGATGACATTCATGAAGTAGACGTACTCATGCGAAGTGATCGTCGTTGGTCCGCCTGGAGCCCCGGCCTTTGCAAAGATCCGAGTCCCTTCCAGATACCCAACGATCAAGAGTGCGTCGAGCTCGTCGGCACCAAGATCGATAGCCTCGCCGTTCGGTTGGTTGACGAAGTCCGGGTGATTCACGACGCGCGGATTCCCGAACCCATCAGCGTCATAAACCCACGCATCGATTCGCGTGATGTCTCCGTTCGGATCGCCCTCGCTTCCGTATGGAATTCCGGGATAGCCGTCGAGAACCGTTCCGTTGGCCATAGCCAGGGAGTCCGCCACCGACGGAAGCCACAGTCCGGCGTCGACCAAGGGGTTCCGCGGAACAGGGTTCTGAAGCCCTGGCGCCAAGTTCGGATTCGCAGTCACGTTCGGCGCGAGCCGAAAATCGAGCGCTGAGATTCCCCGCGGTGGCGCGCCGTAACCCGTTCGCAGGACGTCGCACACATAGAGACACCCTCGCCCATTCACGCCGCGCGTCCACAGGCCAACGTCCACTCGCGGCGCAGCCAACGGAATCGCGTTTCGCGGTGCTGTGACCGTCCAGTTTGCCGCGGGTGAGATCCCTGTATTCCCGAATCCGACTTCCCAGGCGTTGTAGTCGAATCCCAGGACTTGCGGCGTACCCGAGATCGAACGGCTTGCCACGACAAGATCACTTGCGTCGACGCCCTCAAAGCACGAAGTCGCGAACCCGAAGAACGCCGAATAGGCAGGCACAGCCGAATCGAGCACGTTATTCAGCAGCACCGGCTCCGAAAAACCGCTCGACGCGTCCGGATTGCCGGTGTCACCGCTCCAAATCCCGACCGCGTTCCAGGCTATCGTGTTGTTCACGATCTTGGAGTAGTTGTTGTACGTGTCCGCCTGAACCTCAGAGAAGTCGAGTGCGATCCCCACGTGATTGTCCGTGATGAAACAATTGCTCACCACGGCGTCGACGTTGGAGCGGAAGCCAATGTAGATGCCTGCGCCGCTTACATTCCTCGCGGTGACGACGTTTTGCGGCTGCTCGATCCCATCCGATCGTGCACCCATGATTGTGCAACCATTGATGAACGTTCGGTGCATCTGTCCAGACCCCGCGGCCCCGCGAATCGCGACGATTCCGACGGCAGTCCCGCGACCATCGAGGATCGTGTCCAGGGCGGATGTACCCTGCAGACAGACTCGGTTCGGAAGTTCGATCGGAAAGGACTCGCCGTTGTATGGAAGTCCGTTGTTGGCGTTTGTCGGTGCTAACCCACCTCCGGTAGGTCCATACATTCCGGGGAGCAGGTGGATGATGACCCAGTCCACGGTTTTGCCAGGTTCCGGGGATGCCGTTGCGGGGAGCGTCGGAAACCGCGTGTTGATCCAGCCAATTGCGCCGTTCGGTCCCGTCAGCGTCCGGAACGAGTATGGCGCTTGTTGGAGAAACCCATAAATCGGACGCGGCGATGCTAGGGTGTCCGGGTGATAGCCGAGAGGAGGGGTGTTAACCCCGCCCGGGTTCTGCGCGGTGGCCTGGACATCGTCTCCAAACAGTGGATCGACGTAAACGTGGAACACGAATCCGTCACGGTCAGGGGCGACTTGGTCGCCACCGAAGTCGCCCCCCCCCAGTCGTCTCCGGGATCGACTCG
>JAEYTU010000155.1 GCA_023433825.1 Planctomycetota bacterium | reverse complement strand
ACCAGCGCCCGGTCGACGACGACCTTCTGGCCGCGGCGTTCGCTGGCGTCGAACGACAGGTCCTCGAGGCACTTCTCGAGGATCGTCATCAAGCGGCGGGCGCCGATGTCCTGCGTGGTCTTGTTGGCGCGGAACGCCAGCGCCGCGAGCCGTTCGAGCCCGTCCCTGGCGAACGACAGCTCGACGCCCTCGGTCCGGAACAGCGCCTCGTACTGGCGCACGAGCGCGTTCTTCGGCTCGGCCAGGATGCGGACGAAGTCGGCCTCGGTCAGCGACTGCAGCGCGACGCGCACCGGGAAGCGGCCCTGCAGCTCCGGGATCAGGTCGCTCGGCTTGTGGAAGTGGAACGCGCCGGCGGCCAGGAACAGCACGTGGTCGGTGCGCACGTGGCCGTAGCGCGTGTAGACGGCGCAGCCCTCGACGACCGACAGCAGGTCGCGCTGCACGCCCTCGCGCGAAACGTCGGGGCCATCCGTCGACCCGCCGCCGACGATCTTGTCGATCTCGTCGATGAAGATGATCCCGTCGTTCTCGGCGCGCTCCAGCGCTTCGCGCTGGATCGCGTCCTGATCGATCAGCTTGTCGGCCTCTTCGTTCTCGAGCAGCGTGCGGGCTTCGGCGACGGTCAGCTTGCGCACCTTCGTCTTCCGCGTGTTGCGACCCCAGATCTCCTGCAGCGCGCGCGCATCGATGCCCATCGCGTCCTGCCCCTGCGGACCCATGATGTTCAGCGTCGGAACCGATGTGTCGAGCAGTTCGATCTCGACGCGGCGATCCTCGATCCGGCCGGCGCCGAGGTCGTTCGCCAGCGCCTCGCGCGCGGCGCGACGTTCGCGAATGCGCGCGTCGACCGAACTCTGCTCGGTCGTCGTCATCGGCACGGCCGGATTCGACGCCGCGCTCGGACGCCAGAGGTCGCCTTCGAGCTGGTAGCCGCGGGGGTCGTCGAGGCGCGGATCGAGCCCTTCGTTCGCGATCAGCGTCGCGAGGATGCGTTCTTCGGCCGCGACGCGCGCCTTGCTGCGGACGTGCTCGGCATGTTCGGCGCGGACCAGCGCGACCGACGCCTCGACGAGGTCGCGGACCATCGACTCGACGTCGCGACCTTGGTAGCCGACCTCGCTGTACTTCGTCGCCTCGACCTTGACGAACGGCGCGCGTGCCAGCGACGCCAACCGCCGCGCGATCTCCGTCTTGCCGACCCCGGTCGGGCCGATCAGCAGGATGTTCTTCGGATAGACGTCTGCGGCGAGGTCCGCCGGCAGCTGGCGACGCCGCCACCGGTTGCGCAACGCAACGGCGACGGCGCGCTTCGCCTTGGACTGCCCGACGACGTACTCGTCGAGTTTCTGCTGGATGACGGACGGGGTCAGTGCGGCGGGGTCGTGGGTCACGCGGGGGTCTCGGCGAACGAAAGGCGAGCAGCATACCGACCGCGTCGCGCGTCGACGGTGTCGCTCTGTGCCGCGACCTCAGAAGAACTGTGTGACCGGGATCGCCGAGGCCACCGTTCCGGTCGTTGCATCCGGATCGGTGCCGTTCGCGATGCGGACCGTCGGGACGACCGTCGGTGCCTGCGGCGGCACGGTCAGCCGGACGCCATCGGTGAACGCGAGCGTTCCGGTCGCCGGTTGCACGGACAGCGCCTGCGCAAACGTGACGAGGCCGGCGAACGGCGGCGGCGCCGAGCCGACGCGTCCGCTCCAGCCACCGGTCGCGCTGTTCGCGCCCGGCAGCAGCAGCGCGACGTCGGTCGTCGTTCGCAGTCGACACGTCGATCCGGGGAACGCGAGATCCGCCGGCGCGAAGCCGAACGCGAGCAACGTGAATGCGTCACCGGCGCTGTTCGTCGGCACGCCGCCGCGCTGATCGAGGTCCAGGTCGACGGATGCCCCGCGATGGATCAGCGTCAACGCGAGCGACGGGTTCGACCCGCCACATCCGCCGCCGTACCCGAACGACGGCTGCACGGCGCGACCGTCGGTGAACCACTCGTGGGCGTCGAGGTACGGCGTGAAGTTGCGGTCGTTGCCGCTCGACGTGCGATTGCCGAGAACCTGGACGTCGAGGCACAGCGTCGTCCCGGCGGCCGCGAGGGGTTGGCCGTACGGGATCCGGAACTCGAACTGCGGCGCCGGGTCGATCGCCGGTCGCTCGGTGGTCGGGAACGAGATCTCGGTCGCCGAAAGCAACGTCGTGATCGTCGGTCCGTGGTTGTCGAGGAACGTCGTCCGCGGCGACGCGGGCGAACGACCCCCGTTCGACGCCGTGACCTGGAGCGTCGTCCGCCAGCCCTCGAGCCGCTGCCGCGCATCGACGGCCTCGCGTCGATACGCATGCCCGGCGTAGGTCCCGGCAGGGACGTCGGCGTGCAGCGTCATGACCCGCGCGCGAGCGCGGCCGAGTGGATAGATCGTCTGCGCGTTGCCCTCGAGGCCGGCGCGATCCGACGGGCTGACCTGGGCCGCAGCCACAGAACTCAACAGCAATGCGCAGAGATGCGCGAAACGAATGGACGGTGGGTGGTGCATGTTCATGGCGCGCGGCAGTGGCCCGCAAAGCGCCGAGGTGGACACGCATTCGAAGTCGAATCGCGGACCGACATCCGGTCTCGGTCGCGGTTGAACCGACTTCGGTCGTCCCTATAGTCCCGCGCCCTGATCGGCGTCCTTGTCCGTCCGGTGCTCTTTGTCCGCCCCAACCGACGATCCCCATTCCAGAGAACGCGTCGACCCGGACCCCGCGTCGTCGTCCGCACCATCGCCGGAAACCCACGATCGCTCGTCGCCGATCCCTGCAGATCGCGCAACGAACGCGCTCGGTGCCGGACTGACGATGGCCGTGACGATCGCGCTGTTCGCGCTCGGCGGGATCTGGCTCGACGGCAAGCTCGGATCGAGTCCGATCGCGACGCTCGTGGCAACGCTCGTCGGCGTGGCCGGCGGGATGCTGCATCTCGTGTCGGTCCTCGCTCCGGAGCAGTTGCCGTGGCGTCGTCGCTCGCGACCACCGCCGTTCGTGCGGGGCGCCGGGACGACCCACGTCGACGGTGCGGGGGATGCCTCGCGCGACACAGACACCAGACCGAAGACCGATTCGCCGCATGCGTCCGACAGCGGACGCGACCAAGATCCACCACCTCCCTCGACCTGATGACCGCCGAACCGAGCGCACGAACGTCGCACGCCGCACCCGCTGTGCCTCGGTCTGCCCCGGTCGCGTCCGACGCGCGGATCGCACCGCCAGCGCAGCCAACGTCCGCGCAGCCAACGGCAGCGAAGCCAACGTCCGCGCAGCCGACCGCCGCCATCTTCGCGTCGCTGGCCACGCGTGGTGTCCTCGCCGTGACCGCGTTGACCGCCGCATCGATGCCGCTCGGCGTCGTCACGCACGATCTCGTGCTGCCGGTCGCGTTCGGTGCGGTGTTCGCCGTGTTGGTCGGCAAGCTCGCGCTGCTGCTGCAAGTGCGTGCAGTGCTGCACCCGATGCCGGGACCGCACGGAGCGCAACGCTTCCAGATCGCCCTGTTCGGGAGCTTCGTCGGTCAGTGGCTCGCGATCGGCGTCGCATTGATCGCGATGTCGTTGGCCGACGTGAAATTCGCGGCGCTGGCAGCGTTCGGGGTCGCGTTCGCGGCGAACGCGATGGCCTTCCAAGTCGTCGCGATCCTCGGTCTGCAGTCGCTGCTG
Source organism: Planctomycetota bacterium (assembly GCA_023433825.1). Classification (GTDB taxonomy): domain Bacteria; phylum Planctomycetota; class UBA1135; order UBA1135; family UBA2386; genus JAEYTU01. The sequence goes on along the minus strand of JAEYTU010000155.1, from coordinate 13,069 downwards.
CGCGCGCGCGGGCTGCGGCGGCCGGAGACCGCGGATCCAACAGCCGTCCACCGGTGAACGAACGAAACGGATGAAGTTGCGGATGCGAAACCCACGGGCGACGAATCTCCGAGCGGCCTTGTCGCGCGCGTTGGCAGCGCTGCTGGTCGTCGTCTGCTGCGTGTTCACACCGACGGCCGACGTCGTCGCGCAGGGCGATCCGCAGGCGACCGTTCCTGCGGCGCAGGACGCACAGACGCAGATCGCGCCGCAGAAGTCGACGATGTCGATGGACAACGGCGACTTCTTCCTCGACCTGTTCGGCCATCTCGTTCCGCACGTCGTCTTCGCGCCGACGATCTCCCCCGACGCGTCGATCAACAACGCCGTCAAGTTCTACAACGTCAACCTCTGGCAGCTGTTCGCGCTGGTCGCGATCCTGCTCGCGTTCGTGCCAGTGCTCGGCAGCTTCGGCAAGCGGTCGAATCCATGGATCGTCCGCGTGTTCCGCGGTTGGGCGCTGTGGATCCGCGACGAGATGGTGTTCAAGGTCATGGGGAAGGAGGACGGGGCGAAGTTCGCGCCGTACTTCGTCTACCTGTTCTTCTTCATCGCGTTCATGAACCTGCTCGGCTTGGTTCCGGGCGGGACGACGGCGACGGCGACCGTCTTCGTGACCGGCGCGCTCGCGCTCGTGACGCTCGCGATGATGATCGTCGGCGGAATGATCACGCAGGGACCGGTTGCCTTCTGGGTCCACCTGCTGCCGTCGGGATTGCCGGTCGCGTTGATCCCGTTGATGGCCGTCGTCGAGCTCGTCGGACTGTTCGTCAAACCGTTCGCACTGACGATTCGACTCTTCGCGACGATGCTCGCCGGACACCTCGTCCTCTATTCGTTCCTCGGAATGATCTTCCTGTTCGCCAAGCTGACGGGAATGGGAGTCGTTTCGTGGGCGACGGCACTGCCGGGCTTCGGCCTCGCCGTGTTCATCACGATCCTCGAGTCGTTCATCGTGCTGCTGCAGGCGTACATCTTCACCTACCTCAGCATCATCTTCGTCCAGCAGTCGATGCATCCGGCGCACTGATCGACACGTCCCTCTCGCTCCGCGACGCGGACCGCAATCCCGACGGATCGCGCGCGTTGCCTTTGCTCGAACGTCTTCTCAACAACACGCAGTCAGACAGGAGTTCTCGATGTTTTCGATGTTCCTCGCTTCTTGGGGTATCGGTGCCGGCCTCGCCGCTGCAGGTGCAGTCATCGGTGCAGGTATCGGTATCGGCCAGATCGGCTCCGCCGCGAACGAGGGCATCGCCCGCCAGCCGGAGGCCGCCGAGTTGATCCGCGGCAATGCGCTGCTGCTGGCGGCGCTCGTCGAGGGTGCGGCTCTGTTCGGCGTCGTCGTCGGCCTGCTGATGGCCCTGAAGACGACCGCATGAGCCTCGTCGGCGCGCACAGCTCGGCGATGGTGCTGCCAGTGGCCGAAGGCGGCGGGTTCAACCCGTTCGAGTTCGTCCCCGGAGCGTCGATCTGGACGCTCGTGATCTTCGCGGTCGCACTGTTCCCGATGTGGAAGTTCGTCTTCGGACCGATCACGAACGCGCTCGTCGAGCGCGATCGGAAGGTCGAGGACGCGATCCAGGCTGCCGACGTCGCGCGCCAGAAAGCCGAGGAGCAGATGGCGCAGAGTCGTCAGCAACTCGAAGGTGCATTGGCCGAGGCGCGCCGCGTCCGAACCGAGGCGACCGAGCAGGTCGAACGGTTCCGCGCGGAGGCCACGGCCAAGGCGCGGGCCGACGCCGAGCAGTTGCTGCTGAAGGCGCGGGAGGAGATCCGTTCCGAGAAGCGTCGGGCGATGGCGGAGATGCGCCAGCTCGCCGTCGATCTCGCGATTGCATCCGCCTCGCGGTTGCTGAAGCAGGACGTCGACGACGAAGCGCACCGACGCCTCGTCCAGGACTTCCTGCAGACGTTGCCTGGAGCCGCGCGCAACTGATCGGTCGCGCGCCACCCCTGCACTGACCCCCTCCGGACACACGCTCCCATGGCCAACGCACTCGCTCGTCGTTACGCCACCGCTCTCTTCGAGATCGCGAACCGGCAGGGTGCCGTCGCGACGGTCGACGCCGACCTGCAGTTCCTCGCGCAGGCGGTGGGTGACCCCGAGATCCGCGTTCTCGCGTTGCAAGCCGACACGCCGACGCGTGTGCGTCGCCAAGTGCTCGAACGACTCGTCCGCGACGCGCACGAACTGGTCCGCAATCTGGTCCAGGTGCTCCTCGAACGTCGTCGTGAGGCGGCGATCGACGGGTTGCACGAGGCGTTCCACGCACTCGTGCTCGAAGCGCGTGACGAGGTCGAAGGGGTCGTCGAGACCCCACACACGCTCGACGCGTCGACGCTGGAAGCGTTGGCCACTTCGGTCGGTCGCCAGATCGGCAAGCGCGTGACATTGGTTCCGCGACACACGCCCGACCTGATCGGCGGCGTCCGCGTCCGCGTCGGCAACACGCTGTACGACGGCTCCGTGGCGTCGGCGCTCGACGAACTCAGATGGAAGATGCTGGTAGCTCCGCTGCCGTGACGGACGCCCGACCGCGGCGCTCGTCGATTCCCAAGTGAACATTTCGCAGACAGGCACTCTCCGATGGATTTGAACCCCTCCGAAGTCACCTCGGTCCTCAAGCAGGAGATCGAGGGCTTTGCTCAGAAGACCCGCAAGTCGAACGTCGGCACCGTTCTGCAGGTCGGTGACGGCGTGGCCCGCGTCCACGGGCTCGACGAGTGCATGATGAGCGAGTTGCTCGACTTCGGGAACGACGTGTTCGGCCTCGCGCTGAACCTCGAGGAAGACAACGTCGGCGCCGTGTTGCTCGGCAGCGCGACGATGGTCAAGGAAGGCGATCTGGTCCGGACGACCGGTCGCATCATCTCGGTGCCGACCGGGATGGCATTGGTCGGTCGCGTCGTCGACTCCTTGGGTCGCCCGGTCGACGGCAAGGGTCCGGTGCAGGTCGCCGATTCGGACTACCGCCCGATCGAAGGCCGCGCGCCGACGGTTCCGGAGCGCGAACCGGTCAAGCAGCCGCTGCAGACCGGCATCAAGGCGATCGACTCGATGATCCCGATCGGTCGCGGTCAGCGTGAGCTGATCATCGGCGACCGTCAGACCGGCAAGACGGCACTGCTCGTCGACACGATCCTGAACCAGAAGTCGACCGGCGGTGGGGACCCGAACCATCCGGATCAGGTCATCTGCATCTACGTCGCCGTCGGGCAGAAGCAGTCGACGATCAAGTCGGTCGTCGAACGCCTCGAGGAAGCCGGCGCGATGCAGTACTCGATCGTCGTGTCGGCGCCGGCGTCGGCCGAAGCGTCGATGCAGTACCTCTCGTGCTACGGCGGCTGTGCGATGGGCGAACGTCTGCGCGACGACGGCCGTCACGTCGTCATCATGTACGACGATCTCTACAAGCAGGCGCTCGCGTACCGCCAGGTCATGCTGCTGCTGCGCCGCCCGCCGGGTCGCGAAGCGTTCCCCGGCGACGTGTTCAACCTCCACTCCCGCCTGCTCGAACGCGCCGCGAAGTTGTCGAAGGCGAAGGGCGGTGGCTCGCTGACGGCACTGCCGGTCGTCGAGACGCAGGAAGGCGACGTCTCGGCGTACATCCCGACGAACGTGATCTCGATCACCGACGGGCAGATCTTCCTCGAGTCGAACCTGTTCAACGCCGGCCAGCGGCCGGCCGTCAACGCCGGCATCTCGGTCTCGCGCGTCGGTGGGTCGGCACAGATCCCGGCGATGAAGAAGGTCGCAGGTGGTCTGCGCATCGCGCTCGCGCAGTACCGCGAACTCGCGAGCTTCGCGCAGTTCGGTTCGGACCTCGACAAGGCGACGCAGCAGGCGATCAATCGCGGTCGCCGCATGGTCGAGATCCTGAAGCAGCCGCAGTACGCGCCGGTCTCGGTCGAGGAGCAGGTCGCGATCATCTGGGCCGGAACGTCCGGCGGACTCGACGAAGTCCCCGCCGACCGCGTGCAGGAGTTCGAGAAGGGCTACCTGCAGTACCTGCGCGACAAGCACGCCGACGTCCTGACGGCGATCCGCGTCGATCGCAAGTGGACCGACGTCATCCAGCAGCAACTCGACGCGGCGTGCGCCGAGTACCGGCGGCTGTTCCTCGCCGGAGCGTGACCTTCCCGGCCTGATCCGGACTCGATCCCCGAGAGCGAAGCATGGCGAACATCAAGGAACTCCGCGGCCGGATCCGGTCGGTGACCGGGATCGCGCAGCTGACGAAGGCCATGGAGATGGTCGCGTCGATGAAGCTGCGCAAGGTGCAGGGCAAGGCGCAGGCGTCGCGGCCGTTCGCGAGCGAGATCCGCGCGTTGATCGAGCACCTCGACGAACACGTCGGCCCCGATGCGGACATCCCGTTGTTCCGCCGTCGGAAGGTCATGACGACCGGCATCCTGCTGATCACGTCGGACCGCGGCCTCTGCGGCTCGTACAACGCCAACGTCCTGTCGCGCTTCCACGAGTTCGAGGACGAGATCAAGGCCGCGCATCCCGAGCGGAAGCTCAAGATCTTCTGCTACGGACGGAAGGGCTACTCGTACCTGACGCGCCGCGGCTACGACGTCGCGCGTTACTTCGTCGATCCGCCGCTCGACAAGGCCGATTACCGCACGGTTCGGCTCGTCGGCGAGGCGCTGATGGAGGCGTTCGAGGACGGGACCGTCGACGAGGTCCGCCTGTGCTACACGCACTTCGCATCGGTCGCGCGGTTCGAACCGCGGCTCGACGCGTTCCTGCCGGTCACGACGCTGCCGGTCGGCGAAGCGGCGAAGGGTTCGCCGAAGGGTGACGTCGAGTACCTGCTCGAACCGGACCCGGTCACGATCTTCAACCGGCTCGTGCCGAAGTACCTCGAGATCGCGATCTGGGACGCCATGTTGCAGTCCCTCGCCTCCGAGTACGCCGCGCGCCGCATGGCGATGAAGGGCGCGACCGACGCGGCCTCCCGCATGCGGAAGGACCTGCGCCGGATCTACAACCGTGCCCGTCAGGAAGGCATCACGAAGGAGCTGCTCGACATCATCGGCGGCGCCAACGCGGTCGCGTGAGCGGCGGATAGAGCACTGTCCGAGACCGACGACTGCGACGAACGCATCTACACGAAGGATTGGAAATCATGAGCGCGACGACGACGACGAAGACGGAAGGCAAGGTCCTGCAGGTGTTCGGCCCGGTGGTGGACGTGCAGTTCCCCGAAGGGAAGGTGCCGGCGATCTACAACGCGATCTCGGTCGTCGATGCGGCGCGCGGGATCGATCTGGTCCTCGAGGTCTCGCAGCAGCTCGGCAACTCGACGGTGCGATGCGTCGCGATGTCGTCGACGGACGGATTGGTCCGCGGAATGGAAGCCGTCGACTCCGGCAAGCCGATCCAAGTGCCGGTCGGCAAGTCGACGATGGGTCGGTTGTTCGACGTGCTCGGGCGTCCGCTGGAGCAGGGCATCGCGCATCCGCGCACCGGTGTGCCGCTGCCGGCCGTCGACGCGGTGCGCTACGACCCGATTCACCGCGCCGCGCCGAGCTTCGAGGACCAGCTCGCGATCAAGGAGGTCTTCGAGACCGGCATCAAGGTCGTCGACCTGCTGTGCCCGTTCGCGAAGGGTGGCAAGATCGGTCTGTTCGGCGGCGCAGGCGTCGGCAAGACCGTGTTGATCCAAGAGCTGATCCGCGTCACGGCGGTCGAAAAGGGCGGCTTCTCGGTCTTCTGCGGCGTCGGCGAACGCACGCGCGAGGGCAACGACCTCTGGCTCGAGATGGCCGAGGCCGAGTACACGTCGCCGACCGGTGAGAAGGCGTCGGTGCTCGACAACGCCGTTCTCGTGTTCGGCCAGATGAACGAGCCCCCGGGCGCGCGTCTGCGCGTCGCGCTGACCGGCCTGACGATGGCCGAGTACTTCCGCGACGTCGAAGGCAAGGACGTTCTGTTGTTCGTCGACAACGTGTTCCGGTTCGTCCAGGCTGGTTCCGAGGTGTCGGCACTGCTCGGTCGTCTGCCGTCGGCCGTCGGTTACCAGCCGACGATGGCATCCGAGATGGGTGGTCTGCAGGAGCGGATCACGTCGACGCGGAAGGGTTCGGTCACGTCGATGCAGGCCGTCTACGTGCCGGCCGACGACATCACCGATCCGGCACCGGTCGCGACGTTCGCGCACTTGGACTCGACGATCATCCTCGAGCGGCAGATCGCCGAGCTCGGCATCTACCCGGCCGTCGATCCGCTGAAGTCGACGTCGAAGATGCTGTCGCCGGAGACGGTCGGCGACGAGCACTACAAGGTCGCGCGCGACGTGCAGCGGACGCTGCAGCGCTACCAGGATCTGCGCGACATCATCGCGATCCTCGGGATGGAAGAACTGTCGGACGAGGACAAGCAGATCGTCTCGCGCGCGCGGAAGATCCAGCGGTTCCTGTCGCAGCCGTTCTTCGTCACCGAACAGTTCACCGGCGCACCGGGCAAGTTCGTCAAGCGCGAGGACACCGTCCGGTCGTTCCGCGAGATCCTCGACGGCAAGCACGACGCGCTGCCGGAACAGGCGTTCTACATGGTCGGTTCGATCGACGAGGCCGTCGAGCGCGCCAAGAAGCTCTGAGGCGCCGATGGTCACGACCGACAGCAAGAGTGCTGCCCTTCATCTCCGCGTCGTCACGCCGGACCGCACCGTCGTCGACCGGAAGGTCAAGGCGGTCACGTTCATGGGCGTCGACGGCAGCTACGGGATCCTGCCGCGGCACGCCGCGCTGATGACGGCGACGAAGCCCGGCATCGTCAAGATCACGCACTTGGACGACAGCGTCGAACGGATGCTCGTGACGGAGGGCTTCGCCGAAGTGCGCGACAACGTCCTGACGTTGCTGTGCGAAGCCGGCGAACTCGCGCACGAGGTCGACGTCGAACGTGCGAAGGAAGCCGAGGCGCGCGCGCGGCAGCAGCTCGCCGACATCGACAAGGTCAAGGGTGACCTTCCCCGCGCCGAAGCCGAGTCGGCGTTGCGGCGTGCGATGCTGCGTCAGTTGCTCGCCGGTGGCCGCCAGGGCGGTCCGACCTCGGGTGGCAACTACTGAGTGCTGGCGGCGCGACTGCGGTCGCGCGCTCCAGTCTCGACCGACGCCGCTCGCCGATCTGAACCACGTCGCCGCGGGTACTCCCGCAGTGCGACACCGTCGGCGCGCCGACACCGTCGCAGGACCTCTCCGACGACGGTAGAGTCCGCCGCTCATTCTTCCTGGAGATTCATTCTTGGTTTCGAAACCAACGTTCGTCGTCTGCGCCCTGGTCTCGTGTCTGCCGCTCTCTGCACAGGACACGCCGGGCACGCCCAAGCCCTCCGGCCCCCCCAAGGACACCGAAATCGTCACCACCGCTTCCGGCCTCAAGTACTCGATCCTCCAGAAGGGCGATGGCGAGCGCGCGCCGAAGATGGGCGAACGCGTGACCGTCCACTACACCGGTTGGCTGGAGGACGGGACGAAGTTCGACTCGTCGCGCGACAACGGCAAGCCGTTCGCGTTCGTCCTCGGCGTCGGGCAGGTCATCAAGGGGTGGGACGAAGGTGTCGCCCTGATGACGAAGGGCACGCGCTGCAAGCTGACGATTCCGTACGACCTCGCCTATGGCGAAGACGGTCGTCCGCCGCGCATCCCGGCGAAGGCGACGCTGATCTTCGACGTCGAGCTGCTGTCGTTCGAGGCGATGCCGGAGTTCAAGGCGGGTGTGAAGGACAAGCAGAAGAAGACCGAGTCCGGACTCGTCTACGAGCTGCTGAAGGAAGGCACCGGCGACAAGCTGAAGGCCGAGCAGTCGTTCGAGCTTCGCTACGCGTTCTGGAACTCCGAGGGCAAGCTGCTCGAGGCGACCGAGCAGAACGACGCGACGATCAAGGGTCTCGTCGAGTCGATGAACTACAAGTTCCTGCAGGAAGCGCCGCTCCTGATGCGCGTCGGCGATCGGATGCGCTTCGAGGTCCCGCCGGCGCTGCTGTTCGGCGCGACCGAGCGTGGCCCCGACCTTCCCGCCAATTCCGTCACCATCTGGGAGCTCGAACTGATGTCTGCACGCACGCCGCCGAAGTTGCCCGATTTCGTCATGCCGAAGGCCGAGGAACTGAAGACGACCGCGAGCGGTCTCCAGTACATGGTCGTCAAGGAAGGCGAGGGCGCGAAACCGACGGCGTCGTCGCAAGTCACCGTGCACTACGCCGGTTGGCTGCCGGACGGAAAGTTGTTCGACGCGTCGTACAACCGCGGCGAGACGGCGACGTTCCCGCTCGGCAACGTGATCAAGGGTTGGACCGAGGGCCTGCAACTGATGAAGGTCGGTTCGATCTACAAGTTCGTGATCCCGGCGAAGCTCGCCTACGGCGCGGGCGGCCAGGGACCGATTCCGCCGAACGCGACGCTCGTGTTCCACGTCGAGTTGATCGAAGTCCGCGGCTGATCGCGGCGCGCGCGTGCCGCCGCACTCGGCGGCACGCGACGCTTGCGCGGAGCTTGCGAGACAAGTTCTCGCGCTGCGCTGCGGACGCGACCTGTCGCGTTCGCTGGCCGACCGCGACGGCGAGATCCTCAGCGGTCGTCGCCCGGAGTTCTTCGCGGGCTCACGGTTCACCGAGCATGGCCCGGTGCCGGACGTCGCGGCGCGGAATTCGGGACGCGAACTCCGGCCGTTCGCTCACCGCGTCAGCTTGAACTCGATCGCCGCTTCGGAGAGCAGCGCGTTCGTCGCGGCGTCGCGCGCCCAGACGTGGACGCGGTAGGTCCAGCCGAAGAACTCGTTCGGCAGGTTCGCCGGGATCGTCAGCCGGTTCACGAGCCAGCTCGGATCGAGCGTGAAGTTCGCCGGCAGTCCGCCGACGACTGGCGTCAGCAGCGGCCCGCGCGCCGACAAGTCGACGATCTCGATGTCGGTCCCGAACCGGATCCCGACCGTGCTCGCCGTGTGGTTCTGCAGGTTGATCTGGTAGACGAGGTCGGACCCGGCGCGGACCGTCCGCGTCGTCGTGAACGCGCCGACCGTCACCGCGCCGCGCTGGTTGATCAGCTGCTGATACGCGGTCTGCAGGTTGATGCGGCCGGCGCCGAACGTGTTGTCGTTCCCGACCGGTCCGAGATCGTCACAGGTGTCGAACAGCAGCTGTTTGACGGCGCGCGACGACAGGTTCGGTTCGACCTGACGCAGCAGCGCGACGGCGCCGGAGACGTGTGGGCACGCCATCGACGTCCCCGACATCGAGCCGTACGATCCGGTGCGCAGCGTCGAGCGAACGTTCTCGCCCTGTGCGCAGACCTCGGGCTTGATCGCGTTGCCGACACAACCCGACGGACCGCGGGACGAGAACGCGGCGATCGCCGTGCTGCCCGGCCGCAGCGCGCCGACCGAGTAGCAGTTCCACTCGCCGTCGGCGCGGTCGGCCGGGGTGCGCAGGCTCTGTGCACCGCGGCTGCCTTCGTTGCCGGCCGCGAACACGACCGCGCATCCAGCGGCGTCCGCGACGTCGATCGCGGCCCAGAACGTCAGATCGCAGACCGAGACACCGTGCGACGACACGAGCGGGCTGAGCCCCCAGCTGTTGCAGCTGACGTCCGGCACGTCGTCGATCGTCGCGATGTTGCCGTCGGGATCGGCGCTCCACTGGAAGCCCGAGATCACGTCGAGGCGCACCTGCGTCAGGCTCGTCGTCGCGATCGCGTCGGAGGCGATCCACTGCGCGGCGGGTGCGACACCGACGCGATTCGCGCCGCCGTCGTCACCGCACATCGTTCCCATCGTGTGCGTTCCGTGACCTTGCGAGTCGGTCGGCGCCGCGCGGCGAAGCGACGGCGAATGCCACGCCGCGCTGACGGCGACACCGGGTTGGTTGCCGCGCCACCGCGCCGACAGCGCCGTGTGGCCGGCGAACACGCCGGTATCGAGGTTGCTGACGATCCGGCCCTGGCCGGTGATGCCGAGGTTCCACAGGAAGTCGGCCTTGATGTCGAGCAAGCCCTGCTCGGGGGCCGTCGTCACCGGGGTCTGCTCGGTCACGACGACCGGATGCACGAGTTCGATCTCGATGTGCCCGTCTTCGATCCGAAGCACCGACGGGTGGTCGGCGATCGTCGCGAGCGCAGCGGCCGTCGCGTGCAGACCGATCGCATTGACGATCCAGAACGGCTGAACCTCGCGCACGGTCCCGGTCTCGACGAGGCGATCGACGACGGCGCGGACTGCGGGCTGGGTCCGGTTCGCGATTTCCTGCGCCGTGCCGCAGACCGCGGTGTGCCGCCACGCGCGCGTCGCATTGCCGAGGTCGAGTCGGCGGTTCAGTTCGCGCAGGTCCATCTGCTCGTGCAGGACGACGAGCGCCGGATGCAGGGTGTCGACCGGGGCGCGACCGATCTTCGCGGCGAACACGCGCTCGAACTTGCCGACGACGGTGTCGGGTCGTTGCGCCGCCAGGGGGACGAACGTCAAGGCGGCCGCGCACAGCGCGACGCCAGCAGGGAGACGAAGCATGAGTGACTCCGGGCGCGACGATGCGCGCACGACGAACGGGGCAGGCGCCGCGGGGGCCCGCGGACGGGCCGAAGGATAGCGAGCACGCGACGCGGCGCGCGTTCCGATGTCGGTGCGCGGCGAGGTCGAACCGGCGCGGCGTCGACGCCGCGCGGGATCACCGACCGACGCGCACGCGCAGCCCGTCGGTCAGCGCGAGTGCCGCGCCGAACCCGCCGGCCGGGTCGAGAACGGCCCACTGGAAGTAGGCCGTGGCACCGGTCAGGACCGGCGTCGGCGGGACGACGATCGGCACCTGCGCGCCGCCGATGCCGTTCGTGAACGCGATCCACGAGACGTCGATGCCGGGCAGCAGGACCGTGCACGGCGCCAGCGTCGTCGCCGCTGCGCGTCCGGCGAGCAGGACCCCGACCGAGAACGGCGCGGCCGCCGCGAGCTCGACGCGGAACCCCGTCGTCGGCTGCTGTGCACTCGGCGTCGGCCCCCCGGGGCGAATCCGCGGCATCCGGCCGGCGTCACCGGGACAGCCGATCCCGAACCGATCGGCGCGAGCGCGCGGGGACGCCGGCAGGATCCGCAGTCGGTCCAAGCCGGCATCGGCGACGACGAGATCGAGCCGGTCGTCGCCGTCGGCGTCGGTCCGGACGACGGCACGCGGCTGCGTTCCGCCGTCGCCGACCATGTGCGCGCCGAAGTCGGTCTGCGAGTCGTGCGCTGCCAGCCACGAGAGGGCGTTGTCGCCGGCGTCGACGGTCACGACGTCGCGCCGCGGCGTGTCCGCATCGTCGTCGTCGTCGAGGTCGCCGACGACGACCGACACCGGCAGCCGCCCGACGTCGAACGTCGCGTCGACGAACCCGGTCCCCGTGTTGCGCAGCACGTGAACCGAGCCGGCGACCGGCGGCAGCGCGAAGCGGGTGCACGTCACGACGAGGTCGACGCGGCCGTCGCGATCGAAGTCGCCCGCCGTGACCGCGGTCGGATCCGCGCCGACCGTGAATGGACTCGACGCGATCGGTGTGAACGTCCCCGAGCCGTCGTTCGTCAGCACGTGCACGCGGCCGCTCGTCGTGTCGCCCTCGAGCACGGCGAGGTCGATGCCGTTCGCGCCGTCGAAGTCGAAGAACGTGACCGCCGCGCACGGCCGGGTGAACGTCGGCGCCAGCGCCAGCGCGGTCCAGCTCGTGCCACCGCCGCCGTTTCGGAGCAACCACGCACCGCCGGGCCCGATCAGCGGGCCGCGCGACGCGACGACCAGGTCGGCATCGCCGTCGCCGTCGACGTCCGCCGCCGCGAGGCCTGCCGGTGACTCGGCACCCGCCGGCAGCGCGAAGTCGTGCAGCGCCGTGAACGCACCGGCGCCGTCGTTCGTGCGAACGTAGATCCGACTCTCGTCGGTGACCGCGATCGCGACGTCGAGACCGGCGCTGCCGTCGAACGCGCCGACGGCGATCGCACTCGGGATCGCGGCGATCCCGGCGAACGTCGTCGTCGCCGTCGTGAACGTCGCGCCCTGCGCCAGCGCGACGACGAGGCGTGGGCGTGCCGTCGGCGAGGCGCTCTCGACGGCGACCGCGAAGTCGTTCCGCGCGTCGCCGTTCAGCGCCGCGGCGACGAACGCGACCGGCACGCCGCCGAGCGCGATGTCGATCGGCGTCGCGAACGGCTCGAACCCGCGCCGTGGACTCGCGTCGACGTTGTTGCCGGCGCCGGCGATCGCGACCGATCCGGTGCCGTTCCAGTGCGACCACCCGTTGTCACTCCACGAGTTGCCGGCCGTGTCGTCGGTCGCCGGAGTCGTCAGCCGGTGCAACTCGTTGCGAACGACCAGAACACCACTGGTGCCGACGTTCGCGATGCCGACCTCGCCGAGCGTGATGCGATTGCGGCGGATCAGCGTCGCGCGGGTCGCGGCCGGCGACTGGCGCAGTTCGACACCGACTTCGCATCGGGTGATCTCGTTGTCGTCGATCCGCGAACCGGCGCCGGCGCCGTCCAAACGGATCGCGGCCGCCGTCGTCGCGGCTGGCGAATGCCACAGATCGACGATCCGACTCGCACGAATGTCGACGCTGGCGTCGTCGGTGACGTGCACGCCGCGCTGCACCGGCCCGGTCGCCGTCAGCGGACCGACACCGACGATCGTCACGGCGTCGGCGACGACGTGCGCGTTGCCGCGGATCCGAAGCCCCGAGTGCGCGAACTCGCGCAGCACGACGTCGTGCAGGCGCACGTCGGCGGCATCGGTGGTCGTGCCGACGACGCGAACCGCGGCATGATCGCTCGCGGCCGCGATCGGCTGCGCGCGGCAGCCGACGACTTCGCAGTCGGCGAGAGCACCGTCGGCGCCTTCGGTCCAGTAGACGCCGGTCAGCGGAACGCCGCCGGACGTCGCGTTGCGACCGTCGACGGTCAGATCGCGGAGCTCGACGCGTCCCGGTGCGCGCACCAGCACGACGACGCGTTGCGCGATGCCGTCGACGGTGCGGGAGCCGCTCGTCGCGGCCTGTACGACCG
>JAEYTU010000132.1 GCA_023433825.1 Planctomycetota bacterium | reverse complement strand
GCCAACGGCCGTTGAGCCGCAGCGCGCGCCGGTCTGACCGCGTGCGCGCCCCGTTCCGAATTCGTCCCCATTCCGTTTCTGTCATTTCCGAGGAGTCACCATGTTGTCCTGGACCATTACCTTCCTGATTCTGGCGTTGATCGCCGGAGCCTTTGGATTCTTCGGGATCGCGGGCACTGCCGCGAGCATCGCGAAGATCCTGTTCTTCGTCTTCCTCGTGTTGCTGCTGATCTCGTTCGTCAGCGGCCGACGGGTGTCTGCTTGACGAGTTTGGAGCGTGACGCCGGCGCTCAAACCTCGGAACCGAATCGGCGCAATGCCTCCATGCGGATTCTGATCGTCGAAGACAACGCGAAGCTCGCGGCTGCGATTGCACGGGCCCTGGTCGAGCAGGGTCACGCCGTCGATCTCGCGCACACTGCCGCCGCCGCCGAGGAACACCTCGGCGACGGCTCCCACGATCTCGTGATCCTCGACCTGATGCTGCCCGACAAGGACGGCGTGCAACTCGTGCGAGAGCTTCGACGACGGAAGATCGCGACACCGGTGCTCGTCCTGACAGCGCTGTCGGCGAGCGACGAGAAGGTCGCTGCACTCGACGCCGGTGCGGACGACTACGTCACGAAGCCGTTCGACCTCGGTGAGCTGTCCGCGCGAATGCGCGCGCTGCTGCGCCGACACGAAGGCAGCGAGGCATCCGTGCTTCGTTGCAGCGATCTGGAACTCGACCTCCGCCGTCGCGTCGCGACGCGCGCAGGCCATCAGGTTCCACTGTCCAATCGCGAGTTCGCGCTGCTCGAACTGCTGATGCGCAACGAAGGTCGCGTGATCGGCAGGTCCCACATCACGGAGCGGATCTGGGACATGAACCACGAACCGGAGAGCAACGTCGTCGAGGTCTACATCTCGGCGTTGCGCCGAAAGTTGGAGCGTGGATTCGAAGGCAAGCTGATTCACACCGTCGTCGGCGTCGGATACCGATTCGGATTCGTGTCTGACAACGGAACGTGACCTCACGAGCGCGGGCCAGCTTGCGACTGAGATGGACGGCCTCGATGGTCGTCATGTTCTTCGTCGTCATGCTGGTCCTCGGACTCGTCACGTCGCACGTGCGCGCCGACCTGGAGAGCCGGGCGTTCGACGAAGAGCTCGTCGCCGGTGCGCGCGACATCGCCGAGCGCGTCAATGCGATGCGCTTGGTCGCCGATCGACCCGACCTCGCGCCTGGCTTCCTGCGTGAGCGTCAGGCGCTCGTTCCGACGCTGTTCCGAATCGTTCGTCTCGACGGCGCGGTCGCGCTCGAGTCGATCACCGACTGGCAGGTCGACTGGCCCTCGAACTTCGCCGGCGCGGACTTCGGCGAGCGCCCGCAGTTCGCGACCGTCGTCGGGACTCCGGGCCCGCAGTCGATCCTCGCGCCGAGACCGCTGCGCGTCGTCGGCGTGCCGGTGCGGGACGCCGCAGGAACGCCGCACGTCGTCCAAGTCGCGCGCGATCCGGTCTGGCTCGCGAACGCCGACGCATTCGCGTCGAACTTCTACTGGTTCGCGCTGCCGCTGGCGCTGTTCGCAGCCGCCGTGTCCGCGTGGGTGCTGTCGACTCGCGCGACGCGGCAGATGCGCGAACTCGCGGTCGCCGCGAGCGAAGTCTCGCCGCAGAACTTGAAGTTGCCCGAGATCCCGTCACGCGACCGCGAGATCGCCGACCTTCAAGCGCAGCTCGCGGCCGCGTTCGCGCGGATCGAGGCCGGCTTCGTCGCGCAGAGCCGATTCCTCGGCGACGTCGCGCACGAGTTGAAGACACCGCTCGCCGTGGCCGCGGCTCAGGCGCAGTGGATCGCGAGCGCCCCGGACGATCGGGCGGAGGTCGTCCGACTCGCGTGCAGCATCGACGAGGACGTGCGCCAGCTCGCGAGCCTCGTCGACGGGTTCCTGCTGTTGGCGCATGCATTCGAGCGCCCGGGCGACATTCGACCGGAGCAGGTCGAACTGCACGACGTCGTGACGGAGGCGATCAAGCGAACGCGCGCGCTGGCGCGGCAGCAGGACGTCCGCATCGTCTCGCGCTTCGAGGTCGGAACCGCGGATGCGACCGACGTCGCCGGCGAAGGCGAGTCGGCGTTGATCGGCAACCACGAACTGCTCGTCGCGATGCTCGACAACGTGCTGCGCAACGCCGTCCGGTACTCGGACAACGGTGGACGCATCGACGCGACAGCGCGGACCGACGCCGAGGGATGGAAGCTGTGGATCCGCGACTACGGCCCGGGCGTCCCCGACGATCAGACGTCGGCCATCTTCGAACGCTTCTTTCGGGTCCGCGGTCGAAGCGAGCGGAGCGCCGGGAACGGGATCGGCCTGACGATCGCGCACCGCGTCGCCCTGTTCCACGGCGGCGGGATCTCCGCGCACAACGCCGAGGGTGGGGGGCTCGAAGTGACGATCACGCTGCCGCGCCACGGCGGCGGCCACATCGGCAGCGAGAACGGCAACGCCGCCGAGAACGGCAGCGAGAACCTCCCCGCAAACCCGAGCGATTGAGCGCGCGAGCCTGATCACCCGCGCGCCGCCGCGCCTCTCACCTCACTTCTTGCGCAGCGGGGCGACGGGCGGATTCGGGTTGCCGCTCTTCTCCCACAGCTCCGGTTCGATCAGCGGGCGACCATCCATCTGCGCCAGCTCGAACGCGATCGCATAGACGTAACGGACGACGCGCGCGAGCTTGCCGAAGTTGATCTTCTCGACCGTGTCCGTCGGCTGGTGGTAGTCGCGGTGGAAGCCGGTGAAGAAGAACGCGATCGGCACGCCGTGGCGCGCGAAGTTGTAGTGGTCGCTGCGCGAGTACACGCCCTCCTGATCGAACTCCAGGTCGAACGCGCCGACCGTCTCGTTCATGCGCAGGCAGAGTTCGTGCAGATCGTTCGACAGCCGTTTCGTCCCGATCAGGTGCAGTGAGTTCTTGTTCTCCTCGGCCGTCTCGTTCGTCCGGTTCTCCGTCGGATGGTGTTCCTCGTCGCGCCCGATCATGTCCATCTGCAGCTCGGCGACCATGCTCGCGAGCGGCACCGGCGGATTGCGCGCGAAGAACGCCGACCCGATCAGTCCGTTCTCCTCACCGCAGAAACAGACGAACATCACACTGCGCCGCGGTCGCACCGGGTTCTTCGCGAACGCCTGCGCGAGCGCCAGGACACCGGTCGTCCCCGAGCCGTCGTCGTCGGCGCCGGGGTAGACCTGATCGCGGCGCTTCCCGAGGTGGTCGAGATGCGACCCGATCACGACGTACTCGTCCTTCAGCGCCGGGTCGGATCCCGGCAGCACACCGACGACGTTGTAGGCAGGCGCGTTGACGGTGTTCAGGACGATGGCGAGGTCGGCGGTCAAGCCAGCCAACGGGACGGCGACAGCCTTCGAACCGCTCGCGAAGTTCGCCGCGTCGACGCCGGCCGCACGCAGGACCGGCGCGAACGCGTCCGGCGTCAGCGCGAGCAGCGACGGCAAGCGGCCGCGTCCGCCGGCCGCCGGGTTCGCACCGCGCTGCGCGCCGCCCTGGCC
>JAEYTU010000064.1 GCA_023433825.1 Planctomycetota bacterium | reverse complement strand
TGGGCCGGTAGTGCCGCGATTCCTCGCGTGGTGCAACAGTTTTTTGGGGGCGTTCCTTGGCAATGGCCGTTTGCCGACGGTCTCGACAGCGGCACGAGAGGCCCCAGCAAGCACTGTCCCATCGCGGCCCGCGATGTCGGTCTTCGCGCGTAGCGCGAAGACCTTGGGCTGCGGCCCGATCGCGGGCTGCGATGGGTGCCGCGCGGGCCGCGATGGGACCATCGCCGCGCGCACCGGGTTCCGCTGCATCCGGAGCCTCCACTCTCCGCCGCCGCGTTCTGCCAAGCTCGCGAGAAGCTCCCCGTCGAGTACCTGCGCTTGACGCGCCCGACGCGCATCGATACTCCTCCGCGCCGCTCATCGAGACCGGCTGAGGGACTGGCCCTTGGACGCCGGGGCAACCTCGACGACGCGCACCCTCGCGGTGCCCGCCGTCGAACGGTGCCACTTCCTGCGGAAGCATGTGCTCCCGAGAGATGAGTCCGAGCCGAACCCCGGCCGGCGGCGTTGCCGTCTGCGCTGGGTGCCGGTCGCGGACTTCGTCCTCGGTCGGCGCGCGACTCCGTGAGGCAGCTCGACGGGCATTCCCGTTCGCTCACGGCCCCGCAAGGGTCAACGGAGTCTCCGATGTCCGCTCGCCAAGACGGTCTCTCACGATCCATCTCCGATTCCAGCGGCACGCTGGGTTACGGCTCGTCCGGCACGTCGCCGGGCGCCACTTCGATCGAACCGACGCACGCACGCAAGCCGACGCTGCACCTGATCGGCGTCGGGCCGGTCGGTCGGCAGTTCCTCGCACAGCTCGACACCACGCTGGTCACGCTCGTCGGCGTCACCGACTCGACGGCGACCGTCCACGACCGCGCCGGGCTCTCGGCGACGCAGATCGCCGCGCACAAGGCCGCCGGCGGAACGTGCGCCCAGCTCGACGGCGCCGAGTCGCTGCCGTCCGAACTCGCCGTCGAGCTCGTCGCCGCCGACATCGTCGTCGACGCGACGCGCACCGAGTTCCGTTCGCCCGGCCCGGCGCTGCGCCGCTGCTCGGCCGCGCTGCGAACTGGCGCACACCTCGTCCTCGCGTCGAAGCACGCGCTCTGCGCGGCTGCGCCCGAGCTGCTCGCACCACCGCACGGCGAACGGATCGGCTACTCGGCCGTGCTCGGCGGCACCGGCCGCGCGCTGCGCCACGATCGTGACCTGCTGCGTCGCGCACGTTCGATCGCGCTCGTGCCGAACGCGTCGACGACGACCGTGCTGCAGGCCGTCGAACGCGGCGCGACGCTCGACGCCGGCATCGCGTTCGCGCAGGCCCGCGGGCTGCTCGAGGCCGATCCGTCGCTCGATCTCGACGGCAGCGACGCCCTCGGCAAGCTCGTCATCGTCGCCGGGGCCCTCTGGGGCGTCGCACCGACGGCCGCCGTCGTCACTCGGACCGACCTCCGCACGCTCGACCTCGACGTCGTTCGCGCTCGCCACGCCGAAGGTCTGACGACGCGGCTCGTCGCGCGCGGCACGCCCGACGGTCTGCTGCAGGTCGACTACGAGGCCGTCGATCGCTCGTCGCCGCTGTGGACTCCGCCGGACCGCGTCGTCTACGCGTACCAATCGAACGCGTCCAAACACCTCGCCGCCGGGTGGCGCGTTCACGTCGGGCACGGTGTCGGCCCGGTCGGGACGGCGCAGGCGCTGCACGACGACGTTCGCGACTTCGTCGCACTGCGAGGTGCGCGATGACCACGCAGACGACGCTGACCGCGGCGACCGGTCTGTTCCATCTGCCGCAGTCGTTCGCACTCCGCTTCGGCGGCGAACTGATCGACGGGGTCCTCGCCTTCGAGCTCAGCACCGACGCGCCTTCCGACGCACCGGTCGTCCTCGTGCAGGGCGGCATCAGCTCGGGACGGCACGTCTTCGGCGCCGACGCCGACGACGAGTCGGCGCCCGGCTGGTGGAACGCGATCGTCGGCCCGGGCCGGGCGATCGACACGACGCGCCACCGCGTGCTCGGCATCGACTGGCTCGGCGGGAGCGGCGCATCGACCGGACCGTCGACGACGACGCAGCGACCGTTGCCCGCGGTGACCTCGCACGATCAGGCGGCGGCGACGGCATTGCTGCTCGACCACCTGCGGATCGAACGCCTGCACGCGTTCGTCGGCGCGTCGTACGGCGCGATGGTCGGGTTGGCGTTCGCGAGTCGATTCGGCTCGCGCGTCGAACGCCTCGTCGCGATCAGCGGCGCGCACCGTCCGGACCCGTCGAGCACGGCGTGGCGGGCGTTGCAGCGCGACGTCGTCGAGCTCGGCGTTCGTGTCGGCGCGCCGCGCGAGGCGGCGTCGATCGCGCGCGGGATCGCGATGACGACCTATCGCGGCCGCGCCGAGTTCGCGCAGCGGTTCGCGACGGCGCCGAACGCGATCGTCGACGGTCGCGCGCGGTTCCCGGTCGAGGCCTACCTCCAAGCGCGCGGCGCGCGGTTCGCCGACGGCGTCGACCCGGCGTCGTTCGTGACGCTGTCGCAGGCGATCGACCTGCACGACGTCGATCCGACGACGATCGAAGTCGCGACGACCGTCGTCGCCGTCGACTCGGATCGGCTGGTCCCGTTCGACCAATCGCAGGAACTGTTCGCCGGACTCGCCGGCGCCAAGCGCTTCGTCACGCTGTCGTCGCCGTTCGGACACGACGCGTTCCTGACCGAGCCCGAGGCGATCGGTGCTCTGCTGCGCCACGACCTCGGCGCCGGGAAGGTGACGCGATGACGTCGCTCCCGCCTCCATCGTCGCTGCGCCCCGCCACGCGCGCGGTCCGCGCCGGGATCGACTCCGACGCACAGCACGGCGCCGTCGTCCCGCCGCTGCACCTGTCGAGCAACTTCACGTTCGCCGGCTTCGGCCGAAAGCGCCGCTACGACTACTCGCGCACCGGCAACCCGACGCGCGACCAACTCGGCGACGCGCTGGCCGCGCTCGAAGGCGGCGCGCGCGCCGTCGTCACGTCGTCGGGCATGGCCGCCGTCCATCTCGCGCTGCAGCTCGTCCCGCCGGGGGGCCGCGTCGTCGCGCCGCACGACGGCTACGGCGGAACGTGGCGACTGCTCGACGCGCAGCGGCGTCGCGGCGCGTTCGCCGTCGATCTGATCGACCAGACTTCTGCTGACGCCGTCGAGCGGATCGCCGCACTCCGTCCCGATCTGCTGTGGATCGAGACGCCGAGCAACCCGCTGCTGCGGATCGCCGATCTCGCCGCGCTGACCGCCGCAGGTCACGCCTGCGGCGCGCGCGTCGTCGTCGACAACACGTTCCTGTCGCCGGCGCTGCAGCAGCCGATCGCGTTCGGCGCCGACGTCGTCGTCCACTCGACGACGAAGTACTTGAACGGCCACAGCGACGTCGTCGGCGGCGCAGTGATCGCGCGCGACGCGGCGGTCGGCGACGAGTTGGCGTGGTGGGGGAACTGTCTCGGCCTGACCGGCGCGCCGTTCGACGCGTGGCTGACGCTGCGCGGCGTGCGGACGCTGCACGCACGGATGGGATGCCACCTTGCGAACGCGGCCGCCGTCGTCGCGGCGCTGACCTCGCATCCGGCGGTCGCCGTCGTGCACTGGCCCGGGCTGCCGGAGCATCCGGGGCACGCGTTGGCGCAGCGGCAGCAGAGCGGGTTCGGTGCGATGGTCGCGTTCGAACTCGTCGCCGCACCCGGCGCCGAACGAACCGCCGTCGAACGATTCCTCGACGGCCTTCGCTGCTTCTCGCTCGCCGAGTCGCTCGGCGGTGTCGAGAGCCTCGTCGCGCATCCGGCGACGATGACGCACGCCGCGATGTCCG
>JAEYTU010000053.1 GCA_023433825.1 Planctomycetota bacterium | reverse complement strand
GGCCAGGGTGGGCCAGGTGCGGGCCACGGACGCGCCGGCGACCTGCTGCTGCGCGTGCGGTGGCAGCCGCATCCGCGCTTCGCCGTCGACGGTCACGACCTGCGCACGATCGTCCAGATCACGCCGTGGGAGGCCGTGCTGGGTGGCGAAGTCGTCGTTCCAGGTCTGCAGGGCAGCGTGACGTTGAAGATCGCGCCCGGCAGCCAGGCGGGGCAGACCCTGCGGCTCCGCGGCCAAGGGCTGCCACGCGGTGGCGGCGAGCGCGGCGATCTGTTGGCGCAGCTTCGGATCGTCGTCCCGACGTCCGTCGGCGAGCGCGAACGCGAACTGCTCGCCGAGTGGCGAGCCGCGTCGGGCTTCGCTCCGGAGCAGCGCGCGCGCCATCCGTGACGGTCGCATCCGCGCCGACGACCTTCGCGGCGCGGGCTTTGCATTCGCGGCCGCCCCGCGCATCGGCGCGGCCGGCGCATCGCCGGACGACGCAGCCCGCAGCACGAACGAGGTGACGGATGGACATGCAGAAACTGACGCAGAAGTCGCAGGAAGCCCTCGCCGCAGCCCAGAAGCGCGCGGTCGACTTCGGGCACCAGGAAGTCGAGGTCGAGCACCTTCTCGCGGCTTTGCTCGAGTCGCAGGACGGACTCGTCAACCGATTGCTGCGGCGGATGGACGTCCCGTCCGACTCGATGCTCGCCGCCGTCGAAGACGAGCTTCGCAAGCGCCCGAAGGTCTCCGGTCCGGGTTTCGAGGCAGGCAAGATCTATCTGTCGCAGCGCCTGTCGCGCGTGCTCGTCGCCGCCGAGAAGCAGGCGGCACAGATGAAGGACGAGTACGTCTCCGTCGAGCACCTTCTGATGGCGATGCTCGCCGAGGGCGGCAGCACTCCGACCGCGCGTGTGCTGAAGCAGTTCAACGTCGCCTCCGATCGGTTCCTGAACGCGTTGAAGGAAGTGCGCGGTGCGCAGCGCGTGCACAGTGCGAACCCCGAGGGCACCTACGAGGCGCTGGAGAAGTACGGGCGCGACCTCGTCCAACTCGCGCGCACCGGCAAGCTGGACCCGGTCATCGGACGTGACGACGAGATCCGGCGCGTCATTCGGATCCTGTCGCGCAAGACGAAGAACAACCCGGTGCTGATCGGCGAACCCGGCGTCGGCAAGACGGCGATCGCCGAGGGCCTCGCGCAGCGGATCGTTCGTGGCGACGTTCCGGAGGGATTGAAGGACAAGACGCTGTTCGCCCTCGACATGGGCGCGCTCGTCGCCGGAGCGAAGTACCGCGGTGAGTTCGAAGAGCGACTGAAGGCCGTCCTGAACGAGATCAAGCAGGCCGAGGGCCGGATCCTGATGTTCGTCGACGAGCTGCACACGATCGTCGGTGCCGGCAAGGCCGAGGGTGCGATGGACGCCGGCAACATGCTGAAGCCGATGCTCGCGCGCGGCGAACTGCACTGCATCGGCGCGACGACCCTCGACGAATACCGCAAGTACATCGAGAAGGACCCGGCGCTCGAGCGTCGCTTCCAGCCGGTCCTCGTCGATCAGCCGAACGTCGAGGACACGATCTCGATCCTGCGCGGCTTGAAGGAGCGGTTCGAGGTCCACCACGGCGTCCGGATCCAGGACGCTGCGTTGGTCGCGGCCGCGAGTCTCAGCAATCGCTACATCAGCGATCGGTTCCTGCCGGACAAGGCGATCGACCTCGTCGACGAAGCCTGCGCGATGATCCGGACCGAGATCGACTCGATGCCGACCGAACTCGACACGGTCGCGCGTCGCGTCACGCAGCTCGAGATCGAGGAGCGCGCGCTCGCGAAGGAGAAGGACGCTGCGAGCCGCGATCGGCAGAAGCTGCTGCAGAAGGAACTCGCCGACCTGCGCACGCAATCCGACGCGATGCGCGCGCAGTACGAGACCGAGAAGGCCGCGATCAAGGACCTTCAGGGCATTCGCGAGAAGCTCGAGCAGGCGCGGCACGAACTCGAGGTCGCGCAGCGTCGGTACGACCTGAACAAGGCGGCCGAACTGAAGCACGGGACGATCCCGGAGCTCGAGCGCAAGCTGAAGCACGAGGAGGAACAGTTGCACTCGCGCCTCGGCGGACTGCGCTTGCTCCGCGAGGAGGTCGGCGAAGAGGAGATCGGGCAGATCGTCAGCCGCTGGACCGGCATCCCGGTCACGCGCCTCGTCGAGGGCGAGCGCGAGAAGCTGCTGAAGCTCGACGAGATCCTGCACCAACGCGTCGTCGGGCAGGACGAGGCCGTGACCGCCGTCGCCGACGCCGTGATTCGCGCGCGCGCCGGCATCAAGGATCCGAAGCGACCGATCGGCTCGTTCCTGTTCCTCGGCCCGACCGGGGTCGGCAAGACCGAACTCGCGAAGGCGCTGTCCGAGGCGTTGTTCGACAGCGAGGACAACATCGTTCGGATCGACATGTCCGAGTACATGGAGAAGCACTCGGTCTCGCGGCTGATCGGCGCGCCGCCGGGATACGTCGGTCACGAGGAAGGCGGTCAGCTGACGGAGGCCGTCCGGCGGAAGCCGTACTCGGTGCTGCTGTTCGACGAGATCGAGAAGGCGCACCACGACGTCTTCCACGTTCTGCTGCAGGTGCTCGACGACGGGCGCGTGACCGACTCGCAAGGGCGGACGGTCGACTTCAAGAACACCGTCATCATCATGACCAGCAACATCGGCGCGCCGCACCTGCTCGAGGGGATCGATCGCGAAGGTCACATCGAGCCGAGTGCACGCGACGCCGTGCTCGGCGAACTGCGGCGGCACTTCCGCCCCGAGTTCCTGAATCGCGTCGACGAGATCGTGCTGTTCAAGCCGCTGCAACTCGCGGAGATCACGCGGATCGTCGACCTGCTGGCCGATCAACTGCGTCGGCGGCTCGCGCCGCGGCAGATGAAGCTGTGGATCTCGGACGCCGCCCGCGAGTTCATCGCGAAGGAGGGCTACGACCCGGTCTACGGTGCGCGGCCGCTGAAGCGGTTCCTGCAGCGTGAGGTCGAGACGCGGCTCGGGCGGGCGATCGTCTCCGGCGCGATCCCGGACGGTTCGGTACTGAACGTCGACTACCGCGCCGGGAAGCTCGTCGTCGACCACGAACCGGCGGCGCGCGCGGCCGAGGCCGGCGCGACGGCAGACGGATGACGCGGCGCAAACGGATCCTGTTCGTCTGCAAGGGCAACATCTGCCGGTCGCCGACGTTCGAGGGGGTGTTGCGCCACTTCGCGCGCGAGCAGGGCCTGCTCGATCGGATCGAGGTCGACTCGGCCGGCACGATCGAATGGCACGTCGGCGACCCGCCGCACCCGCCGACGCTGCGCGCAGCGCGTCGGCGCGGCTACGACCTGTCGGACCCGCGCGCGCGGCGCGTGTCGGTCGACGACTTCGGCGCGTTCGACGTCCTCTACGCGATGGATCACGAGAACCTCGCCGTGCTGCGCGGACTGTGCCCGCCAGAGTTCAAAGATCGCGTCGTGCCGCTGACCGACCTGCTCCCGGAGCTGGGCCGTGATCACGTGCCGGATCCGTACGGCGGTGAACCGGCTGGCTACGAACTCGTGCTCGACCTCGCCGAGTCAGCGGCGCGCGTCGTCTTGCGCGACCTCGTCGCGGGTTGAGTCGCGTCTGCCGACGACCACGGCGCACAGCAGCAAGGCCGCCGCCGGGACGGCATGGAAGCTGATCCGAACGGCCGCCGTGTCGAGGTGCCACGCGAGCGGTCGCGGCGTCGCGACGAAGACCAGCGCGTAGCCGGCCATCAGTCCGAGCGGCAGAGTCGCGGGTGCGAGGATCCGAAGGCCCGCGAGGTGCCGCGGCATCACGACGACGCAGACGGCGAGTGCGGCGACGAGCCAGCGCTGCGCGGACGGCTCGGCGAGCACGTTCGTCGCGAGGTAGTGCAGGACCGTCGGCGCACGTTCGAGGCCGTCGACGAGGCGTGCGGCGATCCCGTCGCCTTCGGCGAACACGTCGTTGCGCAGCTCGAACCGCGCGGCGGCGACCCGCTGCAGCGCGGCTGCGACGACGGGGAGCAGCCAGGCGGCGCTGGGAACGAGTGCCGAAGCACCGTCGCGGCGCGTGCGGACGAGTGCCATCGCGGCGCGCACCGTGACGACGAGTGCTACGACCAGCAGCCCTTCGTTCTTGTGGCAGACGGCGAACGCGAGACCGAGTGCCAGCAGCCACGTTGCGCGTCGATCGCCGTCGCGCTCCCGCAGCCAAGCGTCGGTCACGACGAGCACGGCGAGAGCGATCGCGCCGTCGGCGAAGGCGTGGCGCGTCAAGTCCGCCGCGGGCGTCGTCGCGACGACGGCGAGCAGCACCGCGGCGCCGGTCACGTAGGCGCGCATTCGCCCCGCGCCGGCGGCGAGGACGAGCACGAGCGCCGCCATCGCGAGCTGGCTCGGCAGCCGGTTCGCGAAGTGCGTGATCTGGTCGGCGCCGAGGAACACCCAGACCTGCAGCAGCGGATTCGCCCACGGATAGTCGGCGTGGAAGACGAACGGCGGCACGGAGCGCAGCGCGGCCGCGTACCGCTCGTCGAGTGCGCCGACGGTGAACAGGACCTTCGCCCGCGCGGCCCAGATCTGCGCTTCGTCACCGGCATGGATCGGAACCGCGGCGGCCGCGTCGATCCGGACGAACGTGACGACGAGCGCGGTGATCCATGCGGCGTGCAGCGCGATGCGGGTCAGGCGCGTTCCACCAGCTCCCCGCAGTGGGCGCTCCGCCTGCGACGCGACCGGCGCGCCGTCGAACCACCGCGCCGCCAGTGCCGCGGCGAAGCCGAGCACCAGCGCCGTCGCGCCCAACGCACCGCGGTGCAGCGGAGCCCCGATCAGCAGGAACGCGAGCATCAACGTCGAGAAAGCGGTGACCCCCGCGACGTAGAGCCAGCCGAGGTACGCGAGCCGGTCGTCGCGAAACCGCACGCCGAGCGCCCGCAGCAACCCGACGCCGAGGATCAACGGTGGCGCGACGAGCGAGAGCCAGCCGAACGCGGACGACATCACCGCGGCCGACCGTCGTAGCGCCAGAGTCTGGCGCGACCGAGATCGGCGACCTTCGTGCAGCCGAGCTGCCAGCCTTCGTCGCCGCGCGGATCGAGGTCGAGAACGAACAGCGGACGATCGTTCGGATCGGCCCACAGCTCTGTCGCCAGCGCGAGATCGACGTAACGCCGCGGCCAGAGCAGGTTGAACAACGCCGCGACCGGCGCGGCGACGCCGGGCCGCGGAACGTGGACGATCGCGGCCCCCGGAGGCACGTGCGTCCGCAGTCCGTCGAACAACTCGGGGAACGGCGCGAACGCAGCGGCGAGTCGCGCTTCGTGCGTGCCCGGCGCCGCCGGACGCGGCGCTGTCAGTTCGCCCACGAGCTGCCACGCCGACAGGACGCCTTGCACGACGACGACGCCGACGAGCGTGATCGTCGGCAACGCCGCCCGACGGAACTGGCTCACGTCGGCTCCTCCGGAGGTGCTGCGCTGCGCACTCTTCCCTCGAAGACCTCGACGACGAACGTCACCGGGCCGTCGTTGACGAGTTCGACGGCCATCGACGCGCCGAAGCGACCGGTCGCCACCGGAATCCCTTCGCGCTGAAGGCCGGCGACGAACGCGTCGACGAGTTCGACGGCGCGCTCGGGCCGCTCGGCGCGGTCGAAGCTCGGTCGGTTGCCGCGCGCGAGGTCCGCGGCCAGCGTGAACTGGCTGACGACGAGACACCCGCCGCCGACTTCGGCGACCGTGCGATCCATCGGCGTGCGACCCGGGAAGCACCGCAGTCGCGCGATCTTGGCGACCGATGCCGCGACGTCGTCCAGCGTGTCGCCGCGTTCGATCGCGACCAGCAGCAGCAGGCCGTGCGCGATCGCGCCGACGGATTCACCGTCGACGCGTACTTCCGCTCGTTCGACCCGCTGCAGCACCGTCCGCACGGGCCGGGACGATAGCGACGCGGGCGGAGGCGGTCCCGCACGCGTCGGCAGCGATTCGGGTCAGACGCTTTTGATCGTGATCCGGCTCTGCTGCG
The DNA here is from genome assembly GCA_023433825.1 of Planctomycetota bacterium. Classification (GTDB taxonomy): domain Bacteria; phylum Planctomycetota; class UBA1135; order UBA1135; family UBA2386; genus JAEYTU01. The sequence continues at coordinate 235 of JAEYTU010000053.1, read as the reverse complement.
TCGGCTCGGCCTTCGGGATCGTCAGCGTCAGGATCCCCTTGCTGTAGACGGCCTCGATCGCATCGGTCCGGTAACCGGTCGGCAGCGTCACGGAACGCGTGAACGCCCCGAACTGCGACTCGACGCGGTGCCATTCCTTCTCCTTCTTCGCTTCCTCCCACTTCCGCTCACCGGAGACCGTCAGCAGGTTGCCGGTCACGTTGACCTGGATGTCCTTCTCGTCGAGTCCGGGAAG
>JAEYTU010000008.1 GCA_023433825.1 Planctomycetota bacterium | reverse complement strand
CGGTGCGCGCGCCGGCCGGCGCGGTCGCACTGCCTTCGGGCACGCGCGACACGCAGCCGTAGCCGTCGCGACGTCAGCCGACGCCGGCGCCTTCCTTCTCGTGACGGCGCCGATCCTTCTCCTTCAGATGGATCTTGCGCAGTCGCACCGACTGCGGCGTGACTTCGACGTACTCGTCCTCGGCGATGTACTCGAGGCCTTCCTCGATGCCGAAGATCCGCGGCGGGAGCAGCTTGACGAACGTCTCCTTCGTGCTGGAGCGAACGTTCGTCAGCTTCTTCTCGCGCGACAGGTTGACGACGATGTCGCCCTCCTTGCAGTGCTCGCCGATGATCATCCCTTCGTAGGTGTCGGTGCCCGGGTGCACGAAGAACGTGCCGCGATCGCGCAGCGAATCGAGCGAGTAGAACGTCGCCGGACCGGCCGCCATCGACACCATGACACCCGCGACGCGGCTCGGGATCGGGCCGCGGAACTCGGCGTACTCGTGGAAGACGTGCGTCATCGACGCCTGTCCCTGGCTCGCGTTCAGGATCCGCGTGCGGACACCGATCAGACCGCGCGCCGGGATCGTGAACTCCAAGCGCATGAACGACCCCTTGCGGTTCATCGAGACCATCTCCGCGCGACGTTCGCCGAGGATCTCGATGACCTTGCCGGTGCAGTTCTCCGGCGTGTCGATCGTCAGGAACTCGATCGGCTCCAGCGTCCGACCGTCCTTCTGCTGCAGGATGACCTCGGGCTTCGCGCACGAGAACTCGAACCCTTCGCGGCGCATGTTCTCGAGCAGCACGCCGAGATGCATGACGCCGCGGCCGGCGAGCTTGAACGAGTCCGACGACGAGCCCGGCGCGACGTGCAGCGCGACGTTCGTCCGCAGCTCACGGTCGAGGCGATCGCGAAGATGGCGGCTCGTCAGGTACTTGCCCTCGCGTCCCGAGAACGGCGAGTCGTTGACGCGCATGACGATGCTCATCGTCGGCTTGTCGATCGAGATGACCGGCATCGGGTCGACGGTCTCGAGCGCGCAGACCGAGTCGCCGATGTGGATCGGATCGACGCCGTAGATCCCGCACAGGTCGCCGGCTTCGACCATGTCGATCTCGTTCCGCGCGAGACCCTCGAACGTGTAGACGCCGCGCACCGTCGCTTCGCGCACCGGCTCGTCGGGGCGAGTGACGGCGACGCGCATGCCGGGCTTCATGATCCCGCGGTGCACGCGCCCGATCGCGATGCGCCCGACGAAGTCCGACCAGTCGAGCGACGACACGCGGAACTGCAGCGGCTCCTCGGGGTGATCCGTCGGCGGCGGGATGTACGAGAGGATCGTCTCGAACAGCGGCTTCAGGTTGTCGCCCTTCGTGTTCATGTCGCGGCTGACCCAGCCTTGGCGACCGGAACCGAACAGCACCGGGAACTCGAGCGCCTTCTCGTCGGCGTCGAGATCGATGAACAGATCGAAGACCTCGTTGACGACTTCCTGGCAGCGTGCGTCGGGGCGATCGACCTTGTTGACGACGACGATCGGCCGGAGCTTGTGCTGGAACGCCTTCGACAGGACGAACCGCGTCTGCGGCATCGGGCCTTCGGCGGCGTCGACGAGCAGCAGCACGCCGTCCGCCATCGACAGAACGCGTTCGACCTCGCCGCCGAAGTCGGCGTGTCCCGGCGTGTCGATGATGTTGATCTTGACGCCGTTGAAGTGAACGACGGTGTTCTTCGCCAGGATCGTGATGCCGCGCTCACGTTCGAGCGCGTTGCTGTCCATCACACATTCCTGGACCTGTTGGTTCTGACGGAATGTGTCGGTCTGCTGCAGCAGACCGTCGACCAGCGTGGTTTTGCCGTGGTCGACGTGCGCGATGATCGCGATGTTGCGGATCGGTTGACTGGCCATGAGTCGCTCGAAGAGGAGTGCGACGTGACCCGTCGCCGACGATGAGGGGCGAGGATTGTGGGGACGACCCTCTCGGCCGTCAACGGGCTCCGGCGGCCGCGCGTCGACGCACGACGCGCACGCTACGCTCGCGCGTCGACGTGCACGGCCACTTCTGGACCCTCTATCCATTCCTTCGCGAACGCCTTCGTGTCCGACGGCCGATCTGGATGCCGTGGTCGACGACGGTCACGGATCCGAGTCGAGGTTCGGTGCGACTGGCGGCGGAGTGGTACGAGGCCCCCGGGGCCGACGAGGCGTTCGTGCTCGTCCATGGACTCGGTGGCGGACCGTCGAGCGCGTACTGCCGCTCGATGGCGCGGGGGCTGCTCGCGCGCGGTCGATCGGTCCTGAATCTCGGGATGCGCGGCGCAGCCGACACTGGGGAAGACCTGCATCACTGCGCACTGGCCGACGACGTTCACGAAGTTCTCGCCAAGATCGACGCCGATCGGTACCGGCGGTTGCACCTCGTCGGATTCTCGGTCGGCGGCCATCTCGCGCTGCACGCAGCGCGCGCGCCGCGCGATCCGCGCCTCCGCAGCGTGACCGCGATCTGCGCGCCGCTCGACCTCCACGAGGCGAGCCGATGGATCGACGGACCGCGCGCGGCGTTCTATCGCGGCCATGTGTTGCGCGGGTTGAAGGCGATGCATCGCGCGTTGGTTCGGCGCGGCACCGACGCGCAGGCGATCGCAAATGCGGCTGCCGTGCGCCGGGTGCGGACCCTGCGCGAATGGGACGAACGCTCGGTCGTGCCGCGCTTCCGGTTCGCCGACGTCGACGACTACTACACGCGCGCGTCGATCGCCCCGCATCTGAAGACGCTGGCCGTCCCGGTCCTGCTCGTCGTCGCGGCGCGCGATCCGATGGTGCCACTTCACGTCGTTCGGCCGTACCTGCCGGAGACGCACGACGGCGTCGTCGTCCGCGTCAGCCGCGCCGGCGGACACCTCGGGTTCCCCGGCGATCTCGACCTCGCACTCGGCGCCGACCGCGGGTTGGCCGGGCAGGTCCTCGGCTTCGCCAGCGGAACGTGAACGTGACGGTGACCGTGGTGGCGACGGGTGGACGGGGCGCGGCGCGCGCGTTCAGCGCGTCTCGGCGCGCAGCAGGTAGCGATTGTCGGTCGCCATCCACAGCGCGAGCGGCGTCGGGTCGTTGCCGACGCCGCGTGGCAGCGCAGCGCTGAGGAACAACCCGCTCTCGCCACCGTGCATCGTGACCGCAACGCGCGGCAGTTCGGCGACGAGTTGTCGACGGGGTCCGAAGATTCGGACCGAGTCGCGACCCTGGCCGGCGGCGACGCGGTCGACGAGTGCGGCCGGGGGCGCCGGGGTCAGCGTTCGGCGGAACTGGTCGGGCCCGATCGCGACGATCCGATCGCCTTCGGTCACGAGTCGGTGGTCGGGCAGGCGGCGCGGCTGCGCGACGCCGTCGAGGGCGACCAGTCCGGACGGGGATTCGAGCACGACGAGATTGCCGTTCGCCGCCAGCCAAGCCGTTGCCGGCCCGATCGAGCCGGTGTCGAACCGACTGCTCTCGACGTCGTCGATCCGCAGTGCGAACGGGCCTTCGACGCGAGTCGCGCGCGCGCCGGCGAGCCGGAGGCTCGGGGTGTCGAGGGCACGGCTGCGCAGCTCGCCTTCGCCCGTCCGTTCGAGCCAAGCCGCATCGCCACCGGTCAGCAGGTGGACGGCAACCGGTCCGCGCGCGTCGTCGCCCTCGACGTGCAGCCAACGGCCGTTGGCGTCGACCGATGCGCTGCGGACCGAGCGGTAACGGATCACGATCACGGCGCCGCCGCTGGCGTGCGGATCGCCGCCGCCGGGGTTGCTGACGAACGACCAACTGACCTTGTCCGACGACGTGCAAGCCGAGGCGAGCAAAGCGACGACGGTGATGGCGGTGAGGCTGCGAAGCGTGGAGCGGGCCATCGGCGGAGGATACTTCGCGCGGGTTCCGCGCGACGCGCCGCACTGTTGCATCGCGGGCTGCGATGGGTGGAACAAACGGGCGATGTGCGGACGTCCGTCGGCCTCCCTGCACCGACAAGGAACCCCCATGCGATTCGTCTCGTCCCTGTTCGTCGCCAGCGCGCTCGCTGTCGCATCTCTTCCTGCTCAGAACCTGATCCCGAACGGCGAGTTCGAAGCCGGCGCCACCGGCTGGACGATGACCGCGTTCAACGATCCGCTCGGGACGACCGGGTTCGCGGAGGCGCGGACGACCGGCAACGGACCGTCGAACGCGCTCTACGCCGACTTCCAGACGCTGACGTCCGTCAGGTCGGCGACTTGGGTGAGCAACCCGTTCACGCTGCCCGGCGTGACGCTTCCGATCCGCTTCTCGGCCATGTGGGAGAAGCCGAGCGCAACGCCGATGCCGTCCCCGTCGGTCAACCGCGTCGAGCTGCGGATCTACGACGCGACGAACACGCGGATCTTCCTGGGCACGCTGCCGGCACCGGCGCAGGCCTCGATCTTCGAGCGCGCGTCGTACTCGAACACGATCGTCGTCCCGACGACCGGTCCCTACACGGCCGAGCTGTTCCTGCGGCACTCGAACCTCGCCGGGATCCCGTTCAAATGCTTCGTCGACGACGTCGCGATCGGTGGTCTGTCGATGGAGGTGTACGGCACCGGTTGCGCCGGCGCTGGCTCGTTCGTCCCGGTCATGAGCTCGGTCAACCTGCCGGCGATCAACACGAACAACTTCGCGATCCGGCTGCACGACGCGCCGGCGCCGACCGGCGGCGTGTTGGCGTTCGACGTGACGAACACGAGCTGGGGCGGAGTCACGCTGCCGTTCGCGTTCGGTGGTGGCTGCCAGTTGCTCGCTGGCCTGACGCTGCAGTTCCCGACGCCGATCCTCGGCAGCAGCGGTCCAGGCAACGGCACCGCGTCGTTCACGCTGCCGATCCCGAACGACCCGACGTTGATCGGGCCGGACTTCTTCACGCAGTGGCTCGTCGTCGACGCGCAGTCGGGCAGTCCGTTTGGCTTGACGTCGTCCGCCGGATTGCGCTTCCGGATCCAGTGACCGCCGGCCGCCGCGACGCCGCCGCGCACGACGCAACGTCTACGACTCGATCGTGACCGTCGCGATCGGCGGCAGGTGCGCGGTGGCGAGATGGAACGAGTCGCCACCGTCGCTCGACGTCCACAGCGATCCGGTCGTCGAGCCGAACGCGAGCCCGCCGGTCGCGTCGGCGTCGAGCGCGTGGCGGTAGACGAGGTCGTAGGCGGGCGGCTCGGGCAGCCCGCGCGACAGAACGTCGAAGCTTTTGCCAGCATCGGTCGTCCGCAGCACGCACAGGCGTCCGCCGGTCGGGATCCGGCGTTCGGCGGCCTCGGCCGGGACGAACCACGCCGTGTCCGGCGCATTCGGCGCGACGGCGACCGCGAAGCCGAACCGTGACGGCGCGTCCGCCGTGATCTCGGTGAAGTTCACGCCGCCGTCGTCGCTGCGAAAGATCCCGCAGTGGTGCTGCATCCAGATGCGATCGGGATGCGTCGCACAGGCGACGATCCGGTGCGGATCCTGCGTGATCGGGTCGCCCGCGAGTTCGGGGGGCATGTAGCTGGCGCGCTGCCCAGCGCCGATCACCTTCCAGGTCGCGCCGCGATCCCGCGTCGTCCAGACGCCGCCGCACGAGACCGCGATCGTCACGACGTCGCTGTTGCGTGGGTCGACGCAGATCGAGTGCACACCGGGGTTGTCGTAGCCACCGCCGAACCAGCGACGGCGATCCTCGTGCATCCACAGCGACTCGACGATGCGCCACGACTCACCACCGTCGTCGGAACGGAACAGCCCGCCCGGGATCGTTCCGCACCACAGCCCGCCCGGGTCGTCGGCGTTCGACGCGGCGAGCGACCAGATCTTGACGACCGACCACGGCACCGGCGTCTTGCGCATCGGGTCCACGTCCTCGAGGCCCTCCGGCTTCGGCGGGTACGTCGGCGTCTTGATCTCGGTGAACGTCTTCCCGCCGTCGCGCGACCGATGCAGCTTCGCGCCGAAGTGACCGTGATCGAGCGCTGCGTAGATCGCGCCGTCGCGCGGATCGTGGAGCACTGCGATGACCGGCACGCCGGGGAACGACGGCGCCTGGACCGTCGCGCGCGCGCCTTGGACTTGGATGCGGAACAGGCCCTTTCGCGAGCCGACGAGCAGTGACTTCAAGATCAGCCTCCGGAGAGAGCCTGGACGACGTGGATGCGTGACTTCGGACCGACCGGGTCCGACTGCGTGCGCGGGTCGTCGATCTGCATCCCGTCGACGAACACCGCGAGGTGGTGGCGCAGCGCGCCTTGGTCGTCGAGGACGTAGCTGCGAAGCCGCGGCTGCAGCGCGAACGTCTGCTCGAGGACTGCGCGCACGGTCGACCCGGGGAACTCACCCGCCGGTGCCGGCACGTGTTGCAGGATGCTCGACGCGAAGGTCACGATTGCCATGGGCGGTGGATCGTCGCGTGGCGCGTCGTGCGCAGGCCAGCGGAATCTCACCTCAGTCGCTGTCGCTGTCGGCTACGCCGGCGACGACCTTCGGCAGCGATGCGAACACCGTGTCGAGCGTCTTCAGCAGATCGAGATCGTCGCCGTCCTGCCAGACGTCGGCGGCCACGTCGAACGCGCCGATCGCGACCGCTGCGACCAACTGCGGCACGAACGTCTTCCGCGCGCGCGCCGGCATCCGCGCCGCGACGGCCTTCGCGATGCATGCGCGCCATGCGACCTGCTTCTCCAGGCGGTGCGCGAGCAAGCTCGGCGTCTCGCAGCACAGGCGGCGCAGTCGGCGCGTTCGGTCGGCGTTCGCGGCGTAGTGCGTCATGACGGTCTGCAGCGCCCGCAGCGTCGCGACGATCGGCGGCTCGCGCTTCGGTCGCGCCGTCAGCGCCGCTTCGAGCCGGTCGCACATGTCGTCCCAGCGCCGCAGCACGACGTCCTCCTTCGTCTTGAAGTACCGGAAGAACGTGCGCCGCGAGATGCCGGCCGCCTGCGCGACGTCGTCGACGGTCGTCTGGTCGAAGCCGCGCTCGGCGAACAGGTCGAACGCCAGCTCGGACAGCTCTTCACACAGCAGCTCGTGCCGGCGTTCTTTCAGATTCAGCTTCGTCCTGCGTCCAGTCGTCGCGCTCAGTCCGGTCATCGGGTTTCCTCGGTCGTGGACACTGCGTGCACCACATGACACGCCGTCTTGTTTCTGGCACTGGGTGTCACTAGTGTCCCGGCCTTCGTCGACGATCCGCCAAGAGCCTGCGCGTGGCAAGACCTTCTTCACGACTCTCTCACTTCCAATCGGCAGCTCTCGTCTGCGGCAGCGTGTCGTGGCTCGCATCGGCCTGCACCGTCGGACCCGACTACGTGAAGCCAGCGGCGCCTAAGAGCGACCGTTGGCGGCAACAGATCGAAGGGCGATTGAGCAGCGACGCGCCCGATCTCGCACGGTGGTGGGACGCGTTCGGTGACCCGACGCTGGTCGCGCTCGTCGAGAGCGTCGAACGCGAGAACCGCTCGCTGCGAGCGGCGATGCACCGGATCTCGGCGGCGCGTGCGACGGCCGCCGGCGTCGACGCCGAACTGTTCCCGCGGCTCGGTGCGTCGGGGCGGCTCGAGTGGTTCCGCAACTCGGGCAACGGGCAACTCGGGCAGTTCCCGGGCGCTGGCCCGGACGACGAGGAACTGGCGCGGATCGGTCTCGAGGCGAGTTGGGAGATCGACGTGTTCGGCCGGATCCGCCGCGCGAGCGAGGCCGCGGCTGCCGACCTCGAGGCGACGATCGAGGACTGGCACGACCTGCTCGTCGTGCTGCGCGCCGAAGTCGCGCTGGCCTACGTCGATCACCGTTCGCTGCAGGAACGCCTCGCGATCGCGCGCGCGAACGCCGAGTTGCAGACGCGGACGCTGGACCTCGCGCGCGGCCGATTCGAGACCGGACTCGCGCCGGAGCTCGACGTCGCACAAGCGCAGCAGAACCTTGCGTCGACCGAGGCCGTGATCCCGACGCTCGAACAGGCCGTCCGCGCGACGTCGAACCGGATCGCGGTCCTGCTCGGCGTCCCGCCGCTGGCCGCCGAACGGCTCGTCGAAACGGCGGCGCCAGTGCCGGCGTTGCCGCAGCAACTCGAAGTCGGCGTCCCGGCCGAACTGCTGCGAAGGCGCCCCGACCTGCGCGCGGCCGAGCGCCGTGTCGCCGCCGACATCGCGCGCGTCGGCGTCGCGACGGCCGAGCTGTACCCGAGCTTCTCGCTGACCGGATTCCTCGGCTACGAGTCGCTGACGTTCGACGAGACGCTGACGGCGAGGAGCCGCACCTACACGGCCGGGCCGTCGTTCCGCTGGCGTCTGTTCGAGTTCGGCCGGATCCGCGCCGAGATCGACGCGCGCGAGGCGATCGCCGATGCGTCGCTCGCCGACTACGAGCAGGCGGTGCTGAACGCGATGGCCGAGGTCGAGGACACGTTGACCGGCGTCGTCGCCGAGGAGCGCCGGCTGCGCAGTCTCGACGCCGCGCTCGACGCGTCGCGCCGCGCCGCCGAGCTCGTCCGCACGCTCTATCTCGAAGGCCTGACCGACTTCCAGAACGTCCTCGACGCCGAACGCACGTTGCGGACCGTCGAGGACCAACAGGCCGTCAGCCGCGCCGACCTCGCGCGACTGGCGATCCGTCTCTACCGCGTTCTCGGCGGCGGTGTGCCGCAGCGACGCGATGCCACCGAGGAACGCCCCTGATGCGCGCATCCGTCCCGTTCGTCGTCGTCCCGTTCGCCGTGCTGCTGGCCGGCTGCGCACAGGAAGCGCCGGTGTTCGCCCCGCCGCCGCCGCCCGAGGTCACCGTCGCGAAGCCGGTGCAGCGCACGGTCCCGGTCACGCTCGACGCGACCGGTTCGACGCGCAGCGCGAAGACCGTCGAGATCCGGCCGCGCGTGCAGGGGTTCCTGCACGAACGTCACGTCGACGGCGGCCAGCAGGTCGAGGCCGGCGCGCTGCTGTTCACGATCGATCCGCGGCCGTTCGAGATCCGCGTTCGCCAGCGTGAGGCCGAGCTCGCGGCGGCGAAGGCGCAGGCCAAGCTCGCCGAGGTCACGCTCGATCGCACGACGCAGGCCGTCGAGCGCAACGCCGCGCCGAAGATCCAACTCGACCGTGCCTCGGCCGAGCAGGTCGACGCGAACGCGCGCGTCGAGCTCGCCGAGGCGACGCTCGCGGCCGCCAAGCTCGATCTCGAGTTCACGCGCGTGACCGCGCCGATGAGTGGGCGGCTCGGCGTGCGGATCGCCGATCCTGGCGACCTCGTCGGCGAGAACTCGCTGCTGACGACGTTGGTCGACGATCGCACCGTCTACGCGACGTACACGATCGACGAGCGACAGTTGGTGCTGCTCCGCAAGTTGCTCGGCGAACGGCCGAAGGGGCCTGACGGCGAACCCCAACTCGAAGTGCGAATGGGGGTCGGCGACGAGCGCGACTACGGCCACGTCGGCCGTTTCCATCACACCGACAACGCCGTCGACCCGACCACCGGCACGATCGTCGTCGAGGCGATCTTCGACAACGCCGACGGTCGTCTGCTGCCGGGCCTGTTCGTCCGCACGCGCTGCGTGCTGCGCGAGGAACTGACCTGGACCGTGCCCGAGATCGCGATCGCGAACGATCCGCAGGGTCGCTACGTGCTCGTCGTCGGGGCCGACGGCAAGGTCGAGCGCCGGCCGGTCGTCATCGGTGGCCTGCTCGGCGGTCACCGTTCGATCCTCGAAGGCCTGACCGGCACCGAAGCGATCGTCGTCAACGGCCTGCAGCGCGCACGGCCGGGCACGCTCGTCGTCCCGAAGGAAGCCGCGCCGGCCGCCGCCGGCACGGGGCGCTGAGGTAGCGATGCTCGCGACGTTCTTCCTGCACCGCCCGGTCTTCGCCAGCGTGATCTCGATCGTGCTGCTGCTGACCGGCGGCCTCGCGTGGTTCTTCCTCCCGGTCGCCCAGTACCCCGAACTCGCGCCGCCGACCGTTCGCGTCGAGGCGTCCTATCCCGGCGCGAACGCACAGACGATCGCCGACTCGGTCGCATCGCTGCTCGAACAGGAGGTCAACGGCGTCGACCGGATGATCTACATGTCGAGCCGCTCGACGGCCGGACGCTACGAGCTCGACGTCACGTTCGAACTCGGGATGGACATCGATCTCGCGGCCGTGCTCGTCCAGAACCGCGTCACGCTCGCCGAGGCGCGGCTGCCCGAAGAGGTCCGCCGCCAGGGCATCGTCACGCGCAAGCAGACGAGCGCCTTCGTCGGCGTCGTTCGCGCGAACACGAAGGACGGCCGCTACGACGACTTGTTCCTCAGCAACTTCCTGACGCTGCGCGTCCGCGACGAGGTCGCGCGCATCTACGGCGTCGGCGGCGTGTCGGTGCTTCCGGCGAAGGACTACGGCATGCGCGTCTGGCTCGACCCCGAGCGGTTGAAGGCGCGCGGTCTGACGGTCGGCGACGTGACGGCGGCGATCCGCGCGCAGAACGTCGAAGTCGCGCCGGGCGCGCTCGGCCGCCAGCCGGCGCCGACGGGCCAGGTGTTCGAGTACGTGCTGACGACGCAGGGACGCCTCGAGACACCCGAGGAGTTCGGCGAGATCGTCGTCAAGAGCGACGCCGGCGGACGGCTCGTGCGCATTCGCGACGTCGGCCGCGTCGATCTGGAGACGCGCGACTTCAACAGCGCAGCCAGCATGGGAGGCCTGCCGGCGGCCGTGCTGCTGATCACGCAGTTGCCGGGCGCCAACCTCGTCGAGGTCGCCGACCGCGTGCGCGAGTTGCTCGTGCGGCTCGCGCCGACGTATCCGCCAGGACTCGAGACCGAGTTCTTCTACGACTCGTCGATGTTCATCCGCGCGTCGCTGCGCGAGGTCATGTGGACGCTGATCGAGGCGTTCGTGCTCGTGTTCCTGGTCGTCCTGCTGTTCTTGCGGAACTGGCGCGCGACGCTGATCCCGACGATCACGATCCCGGTTGCACTGATCGGGACGTTCCTGTTCCTCGCCGCGTTCGGCTTCTCGGTCAACATGCTGACGATGTTCGGGCTGATCCTCGCGATCGGCATCGTCGTCGACGACGCGATCGTCGTCGTCGAGAACGTCGAACGGAACATGACCGAGCACGGCCTGCATC